>NZ_JACEFC010000220.1 GCF_014180715.1 Nocardioides stalactiti
CCGCTCCCGCGGCGGTGGCGGCAGGGTCGGCTGCTCGAAGGAGTCGGCTGGTGCCGGCGGGGGCGGAGGCAGCGGGGGCGGCGTGCTCCCGGTCGCCTGCTCGACCGGCGTGATGACGAGGTCGGCGCCGGGCGCGACCGGACCGCAACGGATCTCCGTCCGTCCCCGGATGGGGTGCTCGCTGACCCGCACCCCGTCGACGAAGGTGCCGAACTGGCTGCCGGAGTCGACGAGGACCCACGCGCCGTCGACGGGACGGAGCTCGGCGTGCTGGCGCGACACGGAGCCTGCGGTGAGGACGATCTCCGCCTCGATGGCGCGGCCGATCCGGATCACCGACGTCCCGCCGAGACGCAGGACGCGACCGTCGACCTCCACCACCAGGGGCGACATGCCGCTCACGCTCCCGGCCGGCGCACCTGGACCGTGGCGTTGCGGATCTGGATCCGGGCCCCGGCGACCAGCTCGATCGTCCGGTCGGGGTCGAGCGTGAAGCTCTGGCCGCCGGGATAGGCGACGGGCCAGGCGAAGTCGGAGGCGTTGTGCAGGCCCCAGCGATCGGGGGCCTGCGGGTGCTGGCGCAGACCGCCGAGCACGACCGGGTGGTCGACGCCCGAGGCCAGGTGGTCGGAGCGGATGGCGGCCTGGGGCCCGACCGCGACCGTGCGCCGGCCGACCTGGAGCAGGTACGGCGGCGTCACCGACGTACCGTCCTGCCAGCAGACGGGGTCGGGCTCGTCGCTGCTCCAGAAGTTCGTCGTCCCGCAGCTGGGGCAGGCGAGGAGGCCGTCGCGCAGCCGGTCCATCGCCTTGATCCACTGGCCCTCGGTCACCCGGGCTCCCGGCTTGCCCATGCCGTCGACGAACGCCTGGACGAAGAGGTCGCGCAGGAACTGCGGGTAGATGTTCCAGTACTGCTGCACGATGTCGGCGGGCCGGTTGGCCTCGTCGCTCGGATGCATGCAGAACAGCGGCTCGGTGCCGAAGTGGGTCATCAGCCAGTGCGCGTCGCGCACGCCGGCGTCGGTGCGGCGTCCCTCGAGCGGGTGCCCGAGGAAGAGGGAGTAGAACAGCAGCACGGCGAGCGAGTGCCGGTCGGTGTCGGTGTTGGGCAGCGTCCGGTAGGTCGTGTCGCGGACGACCTCGGGCGCCATGAAGTACGGCGTCCCGAGCACTCGGCCGGTGCCGTTGTCGATGCCGACGTTGTCGTTGTCGCAGATCAGCACGCTGCCGTTGGTCGGGTCGAAGAAGACGTTGCCGAACGAGATGTCGCGGTAGCAGAGACCGCGCGCGTGCAGCCGCAGGAAGCTGTAGCTGAGCTGGCGGCAGAGCTCGATGATCGAGGAGAACGACACGTCGAGCGGGTTGCCGTCACGGTCGGCGTTGAGCAGCAGGTAGCTGAGCTCGAGGAACTTCGGGTCGCGCAGGTGCATGACGTAGCCGAAGCTCGGCTGGCTGTGGACCCGCGCCATGCTGAGCGGCCAGAGGAAACGCTGGTGCGGCGAGCCGATCTCGACGAGCTGCTGCATCTCCTGGTACTGCTCGGTGGTCGCACTCTCGGGCTTGTACCACTTCAGCGCCAGCGGCTCGCCGGTGTCACGTCGTACCTCGAAGACGTAGCCCTGGCCGCCCTGTCCCAGCAGGGACGTCACGCGCGCGCGACCCAGCGGTCCGAGGTCGACCTCGACACCCTCTGCAAGCACCATGGGTGTTGCCGACCTCCGTGCGTCAGAGTTCCAGCCGGAACCGTTGTCAGTGTGTGACAATCTATAGCCTGACCAGTGGGGGCGGCGTCCAAACCCGCAACGGACCCGCAACAGGAGATGGCATGAGTGACCGGCTGGGCGGCGCGCTGGCGCGCAAGCCCCTTCACTTCATTTTCGTCCTGGACGTCTCCGGGTCGATGATGCGCGGCGGCCGGATCCAGGCTCTCAACAACGCCATCTCCGAGGTCCTCCCCCACCTCAAGGACGAGGCCCGCGCCAACCCGCACGCCGAGATGCTGATCCGGGTGCTGGCGTTCGCCAACGAGCCGCGCTGGGTGATCGAGGAGCCGACCCCGGTCGACCAGATCCACTGGGAGCGGCTCGAGGCCGTGCCGCGCGGGTTCACCGAGCTCGGCAGCGCCCTGGTCACGTTGACCGAGGCGCTCGCCCACCTCGACGAGGGCACCAGCGCCTATCCCCCGGCGATCATCCTCGTCTCCGACGGCCGTCCCACCCAGAGCAGCGGCACCACCTTCGCCGAGGGCCTCCAGGCCCTGCTCAACAACCGCTGGGGCGCGACCGCCGTGCGACTGGCCCTCGGGGTCGGCCGCGACGCCGACATGCACTCGCTGCGCCGCTTCATCGGCGACGAGGACGTGCCGCTGCTCCGCGCCGACAATCCCGAGCAGCTCGTCGAGTACATCGTCTGGGCGTCCAAGGCCGCCAGCAAGGTCGCGTCGCGACCGGTCGTCGGCGGCGGCGGTCTGACCGCTGTGCCGCC
>NZ_JACEFC010000221.1 GCF_014180715.1 Nocardioides stalactiti
CGGCCACCGTCGGTACCGACGCCGGGCTCGAAGCCGCCGACGGACGCGCCAAGCTCCGACTGGAGCACGACGGCACGGTCAAGCGGGTCTCCGGAGCGGTGGTCGACGGTCTCTCCACGATCGTGCTGCCGCGGCTCGACCGGGGCCGGTGGGACGTGCGGATCACCTACGTCCGCGACGACTTCTACCGCCGGGGCCGCGGGGACGGATCGGTCCGGGTACGCCGTTAGCCCAGGAACCGGGCCGGGGGGCCTGAGGCACGGTCGACGGGGTGGGAGCGCGGGATCTCGCGCGGTCGGTCGAGCCCGAGCTCGCGCAGGCTGGCGACGACCCCGGCGACGGCGAGGATCGCGATCAGCAGCAGGAACAGGGTCATGGCGTGCTCCTCGCGGGGAGGTCGACGGTGAACAGGGGCAGGAACAGCTGGGTGAGCGGGCCGATCGTCAGGGCGTAGACGACGGTCCCGGCACCGAGGACCCCGCCGAGCAGGAGCCCGACGAGGACGACCGCGACCTCGAGCAGGGTGCGGACCAGGCGCAGCGAGACGCCGGTCCGGCGGTGCAGGCCGGTCATCAGCCCGTCGCGCGGGCCGCGGCCGAGCTGGGCGCCGATGTAGAGGCCGGACGCGAGACCGCAGAGGACGACGCCGCCGACCATGAGGGCGATCCGGCCGGCGAGGACGGACGGCTCGTCGAGCAGCCACAGGGTCGCGTCGGCCGAGAGCCCGACGAGCAGGGCGTTGGCGATGGTGCCGATCCCGGGCTGCTCGCGCAGCGGGATCCACAGGACCAGGACCACGAAGCTCATCAGCACGACGGCCTGGCCCAGCGTGATCGGCACGTGGCGGATGAGGCCGGAGTGGAGGACGTCCCAGGGGGCGAGGCCGACGTTGCCGCGCACCATCAGCCCCAGGCTGACGCCGTACAGGACCAGACCGACGACGAGCTGCGGGAGCCGTCGTCCTAGCCGGCCGGCGCGGAGCTGGGCGATCGGGCCCAGATCGACGAGCGCCCGGGCCGGGACGGTGGAGGTCATGGTCGTCATACATCAATGATCATGACGAGTGGCCTTTTATGAAATAGCCACTTGTGATCTACTGGACTGCATGTCGCAGTCCATTTCGGCCGCTCGCGTGGCCACGCTGGTCGGGACCTTCGACCGCTCCCCCGCCTACGTCGGACTCGCCGACGCGCTGCGCGAGCTCGTCGGCGACGGCCGGATCGGCTACGGCACCCGGCTCCCCAGCGAGCGGGACCTCACTACCGAGCTCGGCGTCTCACGCACCACCGTCACCCGGGCCTACGCCGTCCTGCGCGACTCCGGGTTCGCCGAGGCGCGGCACGGCTCGGGCACGTTCACCCGGCTGCCCGGCGGACCCACCCGCGCCTACGACCGGGCGCTCTGGCCCACCGACGTGACCCCTGGCTACATCGACCTGGTCTGCGCGGCCGCGACCGCGCCGCCGGGGATCGCCGCCGCCTACGCCGAGGCCGCCGCCGACCTCCCCGCCCACCTCGGCGGCCACGGCTACTACCCCGCCGGGATGCCGGACCTCCAGGCCGCCATCGCCGCGTCGTACGACGACCGCGGCCTGCCGACCGCGCCGGAGCAGATCATCGTCACGGCCGGCGCGCTCGCGGCGAGCGCCGTCGTCGGAAGCGCGCTCGCCGGGTCGCGCGACCGGGTCCTCATGGAGTCGCCGACCTACCCCAACGCCGTGCAGGCGCTGCGGACCGGCGGTGGGCGGCTCGTGACCATCACGCTCGACCCTGACGGGTGGGACCTCGAGGCGGTCGCCCAGGTGCTCGCCCGGCGTACGCCCCGGCTCGTCCACGTCATGCCCGACCACCACAACCCGACCGGGCTCGTGATGTCCGACGAGGACCGGGCGACGTACGCACGGCTGCTGGCGAAGCACGGCGCCACCGCGGTCGTCGACGAGGCGCACCACACGCTCCGGCTCGACGGGGACCCGGCCCAGCAGCCGTTCGCGTCGTACTCCTCGGACGCGGTGACGGTCGGCAGCGCCAGCAAGAGCATCTGGGGCGGGCTCCGGCTCGGCTGGATCCGCGCTCCGCACGGCCTCGTCGACCAGCTCACCCGGGCGCGGGTCGGCCTGGACCTCGGCGCTCCGATCATGGAGCAGCTGGTCCTGACCCGGCTGCTCACCGGTGACTTCGACGCCGTGCTCGCCGCCCACCGGCTGCGGCTGCGCGAGCAGCGCGACGCCCTCGTCGCGGCGCTGGGCCGCGAGCTCCCCGAGTGGACCTTCCGCAAGCCGTCCGGCGGCATGGCGCTGTGGTGCCGCCTCCCCGGAGCCGGAGCCACCGCCCTGTCGGCGGAGGCCGAGCGGCACGGGGTCCTGCTCGCCCCCGGCCCGTCGTTCGCCCCCGAGGGCGGCCTCGAC
>NZ_JACEFC010000222.1 GCF_014180715.1 Nocardioides stalactiti
GGCGGCGGCCGCCGCTGCCGCAACCTCCTCCGGGCGGGTCTACGGACTCGCCGTCGAGAACTGGCCGGCGGCGACGACGTACCTCAACCAGCTCAACAAGAAGGTGGGGCGCACGCCCGACCAGCTGACCTACTACGCCTCCTGGGCGCTGACGACCGACTTCCCGTTCGCCTACCCGGGCGCCCGCCGGGTCGCGACGACCCCGGCGGTCGAGCTGGTGTGGGAGCCGTGGGACCCCGCGCTCGGGACGGTCCAGCCCAAGTACGCGCTCGCCCGGATCGCGAGTGGCGCGCACGACGCCTACCTCAAGCGCTGGGCGGCGCAGATCAAGAACTACCGCCTCCCTGTCGTCATCCGCTTCGCGCACGAGATGAACGGCGACTGGTACCCGTGGGCCGAGGCCGTCAACGGCAACGACCCCGGCGACTACGGCGTCGCCTGGCGGCACGTCGTCGACGTGTTCGACACCCTCGGGGTCACCAACGTGACCTGGTCGTGGGCGCCCAACATCTCCTACTACGGCTCGTGGCCGCTCGCCGGCCTCTATCCCGGCAAGGAGTACGTCGACCGGGTCGGCATCGACGGCTACAACTGGGGCACCTCGCGGACCCAGTCGGAGTGGCGCAGCCCGGACCAGGTGTTCGGCGGCACGCTCGCGGAGGTCACCGCGATCGCCCCCGGCAAGCCGGTCCACCTCACCGAGACGGCGAGCGCCGAGGTGGGCGGCAACAAGGCCGCGTGGATCACCGACCTGTTCGCGTGGATCGACGCCCACCCCCAGGTCAAGGGCCTCACCTGGTTCTCCTTCAGGAAGGAGACCGACTGGCGGATCGACTCCTCGACCGCGTCGACCACCGCCTTCCGCAACGGGATCTGGGACCCCGGAACCTGAGCCGTGGCCGCTGTCGGTGGGGCGTCGTACGGTGAGTCCATGCCGACGCCGCCGACCCTGGACGATGTCGCAGCGCTGGCGACGGCGCTGCCCGAGGTGACCGAGACCGTGCTCATGGGCGACTGGCAGGCCTGGGCGGTCAAGGGCAAGACCTTCGCCTGGGAGCGCCCCTTCAGCAAGGCCGACCTCAAGCGGTACGGCGACGAGACGCCGCCGTCGCTGCCGGTCCTCGCCGTGCGCACCGACGGGCTCGTGGAGAAGGAGGCGATCCTCGCCGACCCGCCCGAAGGCGTCTTCACCATCCCGCACTTCAACGGCTACGCGGCGGTCCTCGTCGAGCTGGACCGGGTCGGCGTCGACGACCTCCGGGAGCTGGTCGTCAGCGGCTGGTTCGCGATGGCGCCGAAGAAGCTCGCCGACTCCTACCGCGCGGAGGCGTAGCGCCTCACATCTCCTCGTGGTGGTCCGGGTCGCCGCCGAACAGCCGGCCGTCCGGGCGCCCGAGCGCCGTGATCGCCGTGACCTCTTCCGGCAACAGCGAGAACCCGAACACGTCGAGGTTCTCCGCCTGCCGCGACGCCGTCGCCGACTTCGGGATGGGCAGCGAGCCGAGCTCGACGTGCCAGCGCAGGATGACCTGGGCCGGCGTCACGCCGAGCCGCGCGGCCGGACCGGCGACAGCCGGCTCGCCGTACGGCGCCGCCCGCTTGCCGAGCGGGCTCCACGCCTCGGTGAGGATCCCGAGCTCGGCGTGCACCGCGCGCAGCTCCACCTGCGGGAACGCCGGGTGCAGCTCGACCTGGTTGACGGCCGGCACGACACCGGTCTCGTCGATCACCCGCTCGAGGTGGGCCCGGGTGAAGTTGGAGACGCCGATCGAGCGCACCAGCCCGCGCTCGCGGAGCTCGACGAGCGCCCGCCACGCCTCGGCGTACTGGCCGACGGACGGGTTGGGCCAGTGGATGAGGTGCAGGTCGAGGTAGTCCAGGCCGAGCCGGTCGAGCGAGGCCCCGGTGGAGGCGATGGTGTCCTCGTAGGAGTGGTGGCGGCCGGGGAGCTTGCTGGTGACGAACAGCTCCTCGCGCGGGACCCCGGACCGGCGCACGGCCTCGCCGACCGCCGCCTCGTTCTCGTAGTTGACCGCCGTGTCGAGCAGCCGGTAGCCGACCTCGATCGCGCTCACGGTCGCCGCCACCGCGTCGGAGCCCTGCAGCGGGTAGGTGCCGAAGCCGAGTGCGGGGAGCGACCGCCCGTCGTTGAGCTCGCATGTCGGAGTGGTCATCCGCTCACCGTACTGATCAGGTCTAGTGTCC
>NZ_JACEFC010000223.1 GCF_014180715.1 Nocardioides stalactiti
TTGCCAGGGGCCGAGGCCACCTCGGCGATCGCGAGCGAGGCGGCGGCGACCGACGTGACGGCCAGGCCGGTCACGTCGAACGCCGAGGGGAAGACGGTGCGCGGACCCGGCAGCTCGAGCCGCTCGGCCACGTCGGCCGGTCCCCCGAGGGCTGCCCAGACCTTCTTGGCGAGTCCGGAATCCACACGACAAGACTAGGGGGAGGCGGGTTGCTCCGGAGGCGTTGTCGGAACAGCCGAGCCGAGTCGTCCCGAGATCGCCGTCGCGCCGCGCTCGACGTCCTCGTGGACCCGGGACGCGAGTCCCGCGGCCTCGAACGCGGCCAGGGCCGCCGCCACCTGGTCGTCGCCGACCTCGACGAACAGCGTGCCACCGGGCGCGAGCCAGCCGGGTGCGCACGCCGCGAGCCGTCGTACGACGTCAAGGCCGTCGGNCGTACGACGTCAAGGCCGTCGGCGCCGCCGTCCACGGTGCCGCGGGGCTCGTGGTCGCGGGACTCCGGGGGCATCAGGGTGATCGCGGCGGTCGGGACGTAGGGGCCGTTGGCGACCAGGACGTCCACCGTCCCCCGCAGGTGGGCCGGGAGCGGCGCGTCGAGGTCCCCGACCCGGGCGGTGCCGCCGACCGGCTCGAGGTTGCGCCGCGCGCAGGCGACGGCGACCGGGTCGATGTCGGCGGCGTGGACCTGGACGTCGGTCCGCCGGACGGCGATCGCCAGGCCGAGCGCGCCCGACCCGCAACAGAGGTCGACCAGCACGCCGCCGGCGGGCAGCACCGCGGCCGCCAGGTCGACGAGCAGTGCGGTGCGCTGGCGGGGGACGAAGACGCCGGTGTCGACGCGGACGCGCACTCCGGCGAAGTCCGCCCAGCCGACGACGACCTCGAGCGGCTCGCCCGCGACGCGGCGCGCGACGAGGGTCGCCAGGTGGGCGGGATCGTCGGTCGCGTCGGACAGGATCCGCGCCTCCTCCTCGGCGAACACGCACCCGGCGGCACGCAGCCTGGCCACCAGAGCCTCGGTCGGGTGCGCCATGGCGCGGAACCCTACCCGCGGCAGGTGCCCTGTCACGGTGGTCACGTCCTCCGTTCGGCCAAGGTGTCCCACCGGGCCGTCCGGCTGCGGCATCATGCACGCATGCGACCGCAGGTCGTCGCCCATCGCGGCGCGAGTCACGACATCGCCGAGCACACCCTGGGTGCCTATCTCGCCGCCCTGGACGCGGGGGCCGGGGGGCTCGAGTGCGACGTGCGGCTGACCGCCGACGGCCACCTCGTCTGCGTGCACGACCGCGACCTGCGGCGGACGGCGAGCACCCGCGGGCTGGTCTCGACGATGGACCTCGCCGAGCTCAACGAGCTCGACTTCAGCCGGTGGAAGAACCCGTGGGCCGACCTCGACGACGAGGCGCCCGACCAGGACGAGGACCTCGGCAAGGTGCTCACGCTCCGCAAGCTGCTCGAGACCGTCGCCGACTACGACCGGCGGGTGGAGGTCGCGATCGAGACCAAGCACCCGACCCGGTTCGGGGGCCTGGTCGAGAAGCGGCTGGTCGAGATGCTGCGCGAGTTCGGCTGGGAGCAGGCGGGTGCGCCCGTCCGGGTCATGAGCTTCTCGTTCACGGCGCTCCAGCGCGTCGAGCGGCTGGCGCCGGAGGTGCAGCGCGTCCAGCTCGTCGAGAAGTCGACGACCTGGCCGATGCTGCGGCGGATCATCGACGGCGACACGATCATGGGCCCGGGCATCGCGCTGCTGCGGGAGCACCCCAAGGTGGTCGAGAGCATGGCCCGGCGGGCCAAGGCCGTCCACGTGTGGACGGTCAACACCGAGAGCGACCTCGACCTCTGCCTGCGGATGGGCGTGCGGGCGGTCATC
The DNA here is from genome assembly GCF_014180715.1 of Nocardioides stalactiti. Lineage (GTDB taxonomy): Bacteria > Actinomycetota > Actinomycetes > Propionibacteriales > Nocardioidaceae > Nocardioides > Nocardioides stalactiti. The sequence goes on from NZ_JACEFC010000223.1 coordinate 1,874, forward strand.
ACCGACCGACCGGCGTTCGTCCTCGACCTGCTGGAGGAGCGGGGACTGGCAGCGGGCTAGCTTCCTCGGCGGGATAGGTTCCTCGCCATGGCCAAGAAGAACCGCGCGAAGGCACGTGACGCCGAGACCACCGCCGCCCCGGGAGAGGTCGGTCCCCGCCAGCCCTGCCCCTGCGGGTCCGGGAAGCGCTACAAGGCGTGCCACGGCGCGCCCGGCGGTGGCGACGTCTTCGTGAAGCGCCCGTTCGAGGGCCTGGCCTCCGAGTGCGACCTGGTCGCCCTCCGCGAGCTGGTCCCGGCGGCGACGGCCACGGTGGCGCTGGCCGGTG
>NZ_JACEFC010000224.1 GCF_014180715.1 Nocardioides stalactiti
CGGCGGGAGGCACCCTGGCGGCCAGCGTGGCGCTGTCGGCGGCGCGCGACAGGGTGCCGGTGGCGTGGCAGCTGCTCATCTACCCGGTCACCGAGGTCGGGGCCGACACCCCGAGCAGGCGCGCCTTCGGCCGTGGCTACTACCTCGACCGCGACTTCATCGCCCGGGCCGATGACAGCTACCTGCCCGACCGCGCCACCCGCAACGATCCTCGGATCTCGATAGCGTTCGCCGACATCCCTGCCGGGCTCGCTCCGGCGTACCTCGTCACCGCCGGGTTCGACCCGCTGCGCGACGAGGGGGAGGCCTACGCCGAGCGGATGGCCGAGGCGGGCGTCGAGGTGGAGATGGTCCGGTTCGCCGGCCTCATCCACGGGTTCGTCAACATCGTCGGCGTCGGGAGCTCGTCGCGGGCAGCGGTCGACGAGATCGCCGACCGGATGCGGACAGCGCTCTCCTGAGCCTGGCCCGCGCCGGTCAGAGGCTCGGCCGGTGCTCGCGCAGCTGCCGGACGAACTCGTGGGGGTCGACCATGTCGGCGTCGACGACGAAGTCGTCCATGCCCTTGCGGTGGAAGCGCACCTGCCAGTACGAGTCGCCCGGCTCGCCGTCCATGTCGACCAGGGTGTGCTCGTTGCGGACGTCGAAGCGGTACGACGACTCGCCCTTCTCGATGTAGACGACCCCGCGGGTGATCGACACCTCGACCATGCCGACGCGGGTCCGGGTGGCGGCGTAGGCAAGGCCCAACGTCGTCAGGATCATCGCGAAGCCGAACGGCGTCGACAGGTTGCCGTTGAGGAGCGCCAGGAACGCGACCATGCCGGCGACCACAGCGGTCGCGGCGAGGATGAGGGACAGCGCTCGCGGGTCGCTCCCGTCGCGGGCCAGCCCGGCGCCGATGCTGTCGGTGCCGTCGAAGATCGACCGCGGCTCGCTCATCTCCGCCTCGAGCTCGCTGATCCGCGCCTGCGCGGCCACCAGCTCGGCGGTCAGGTCGGCCACCTGCTGCTCCGCGTCGGCGCAGCGCTCGGCCCAGGCGGCGTCGTCGCGGGGGTCGTCGCGGGGGTCGTCTAGAGGTTCGGACGCCATTGGCGCAACGCCTCGACGAAGGTCTTCGAGTCGACCGTCTTGCTGTCGATCTCGACCGGGGACATGCTGCGCCGGAGGATGAGGACCTTCCAGTTCTTGGTGCCCGGGTTCCCGACCTGCTCGAGCTGGGTGCTCGGGCTGGTGAGGTCGAACGTGCTCGTGAACTCGCCGATCGTCACCTTCAGGACGCCCTGGTCGTCGAGGTGGACGCTCCGGGTGCTGCCGATCGCGCGGAGGGCGTACATGAGCAGCACCGCGGTCGCGCCGCTGAGCGAGGCCGCCAGCGGGATGTCGTCGCGCAGCTGGTCGAGGAAGGCCATCCGGGCGACGACGGCGGCGCACCCGAGGGCGAAGGCGATCGCGACGAGCGGCATGATCCCGCTGCCGCGTCGGGAGTGGTACGGCGAGTGCTTGCCGGTCGAGACCAGCGCCGGCTCCGGCTCGTGCGCCTCGTCGGTCTCGTCGTCGGTCTCGTCGTCGGTCTCGTCGACGGCCAGGCTGGCGGCCGGGGCGTCGAGGTCGTCGAGCTCGTCCTCGTCGTCCTCGTCGGCCGCGAAGTCCTCCTCGAAGTCGTCGAACTCCTCGCCGAGCTCCACGTCGTCGTCGAGGTCGCCGGAGAAGAAGTCCTCGTCGAGGTCCGCAGCGGCCTCGTCAAGCTCCTCGTCCGCGCCGGCGGTGGCCTGAGCGTCGTCGGTCGCGGCAGGCTCGTCGGTGGCGGGCTCGTCGACCGGCTCCTCGGCCTGACCGCGGCCGCGCAGCGGGCGTGCGCCCGTCCAGGAGCCGGCCCAGCGGTCCAGCAGGTCCTCGGCGCCCGCGGGCGCGTCGGTCGCCGGGGTGGCGTCGTCGGTGGAGGGCGCGGCCTCATCGGTGACCGGGACCGGTGTGGTGAGCGAGTGCCAGCGGTCCAGCAGGCTCTCGGCCGCGGACGATGCGGGCTCGTCCGCGTCGACCGGCTCGGCCACGGTCACGGTCTCGGGCTCCGCCGAGGTGTCGTCGTCGGCCACGTCCACGAGGGCGGCGGTCGCGGCCGCAGCCTCGGTCGCCGCGGCGGCAGCCGCCTCGGCCTGCGCCTTGGCCTCAGC
>NZ_JACEFC010000225.1 GCF_014180715.1 Nocardioides stalactiti
CTGTCCCGCCAGCACCTCCGGCGCGGCGTACGCCGGGTCGATCGGGCCGTCGACGAGCCGCACCGACCCGTCCGGCTCGACGAGCACCGTCGCCGGTGCGACGACCCCGCCGACCTGACCCGCGTCGTGCCGCCGGGCCAGCTCGCCGAGCAGTCCTCGCCCGATGGCGAGCACCTGCTGCTCCGACAGGACCCCAGAGCCACTCATGCTCCGGAAACTACGCGCGCCGGACCCCGGTCGCAGCCGAATCCCGCGATTGCGGACAGGCGGGCAGGGAGCCCCGCATGTCCGCGACGTCCCACCCTCGAGGTCGTCGCTGCGCTCAGTCGAGGAGGGACCAGGCGATGCCGTCGAGGATGTCGGTCTCGGCGACCGTCATCTCGGAGAGGCGGGTGCGGGCGAGGACCCGGGAGAGGATGAGGGCGCCGGCGTCGATGACGTCGGCGCGGCCGGGGTGGACGTAGCCGAGGGCGAGCCGCTCGGCGCGGGTGGCGCGGACCAGGTCGTCGACCTGCGCGTGGACGGCGGCGACGTCGAGCACCCGGCCGTGGATGAGGTCCCGGTCGTACGCCGGGAGGCCGAGCACGCCGGCGGCGACCGTGGTGACCGTGCCGGCGATGCCGAGGAACGACGCCGCTTCGGCGGGGTCGACCGGGCAGCCGTCGAGCGCGGCGTCGATCGCGGCGACGCACGTGGAGACCTGGTCAGGGGTCGCCGGGTCACCGCCGAGGCAGCGCTCGTGGAGGCGCACCGACCCGATGTCCATGGAGAACGCTGCTCGCGGGCCGCTCGCGCGGTCTCCGAGGATCAGCTCGGTCGAGCCGCCGCCGATGTCGACGACCAGCACCGGCCCGGGCAGCGGCGCGCTCCCGCTGAGCGCGAGCCCGCGCAGCGCTCCGCCGAACGCGAGCCGGGCCTCCTCCTCCCCCGACACGACCTCGGGGTCGACGCCGAGCCGGGCGCGCACCCCGGCGGTGAAGTCCGCCGCGTTGGACGCGTCGCGGGTCGCCGAGGTGGCGCAGAACCGGATCCGCTGGACCCCGTGGTCGGCGATGAGGACGGCGTACTCGTCGATCGCCGCGAACGCCCGGGCGAGCGCCTCGGGCGCCAGCCGGCCGGTGGCGTCGACGCCCTGCCCGAGCCGCACCATCCGGCTCTCCCGGACGGCCACCGCAGGCAGGTCGCCGATGAGCAGCTTGATGGTGTTGGTGCCGCAGTCGATCGCCGCGACGGTCGTCACTCCGACGGCCCCTCGGGGCCGCCGGTGGCCCCCGGCGTCACGCACGGACCTGACCTCCACCAGTCGCCGAGGAGCTCGAGGACCTCGTCACCGAGAGGGTTGACGCCCGGACCGGCCGCCAGCGCGTGGCCCGCCAGCACGTGGAGGCACTTGACCCGGACGGGCATGCCGCCGGCGGAGATGCCCTCGATCTCGGGGACGTCGTGGGCATGCGCGGCCCCGACAGCAGCCCGGTCGGCGAGATAGGCCTCGTGCGCCGCCCGGTAGGCCGCGGCGAGCTCGGGGTCGGAGCCCAACCGGTCCTCCATCTCGCGCATCAGGCCCGACGCCTCGAGCGTGCCGATCCTGGAGCTCACCCGCGGGCAGGTCAGGTAGTAGGTCGTCGGGAACGGCGTGCCGTTGGGCAGGCGCGGCTCCGTCGTCACGACGTCGGGGTTGCCGCAGGGGCAGCGGTGCCCGATCGCGTGGATGCCACGAGGGACCCGACCCAGCTGGGCCGCGATGACCGCCTCGTCCTCAGCGGTGGTCACTCGTCCTCCGACCCCACGATCCGCTTCTTGGGCTGGGGCTGGATCCGCGTCGGCGGGTCACCCGCCACCTTCACCGACTCCCAGACCCCGTCGTACCAGGCCGGCCCCTCGTCGTCGTTCATCGACGACGGGTCGTCGAGCTCGGCGTCGGTCAGCGGCTCGCCGTCGTCGTCGATGACGACGTACGGCGTCTCGCCGGGCATGACGTAGCCGAGCTTGCGCGCCTCCTGCTCGAGGAACGCGGGGTCCTGCTGGCGCTCCGTCTCGCGCGCGAGGTCA
>NZ_JACEFC010000226.1 GCF_014180715.1 Nocardioides stalactiti
GTTGCCGGCGCCCCGCGCCGCCGAGGCGCCGACGATGAGCAGGCACTTCATGTCGATGGTGTCGGCGTCGAGGCTTCCGAGGGTGGTCACCTCGAGGGACTCCTCGGCCCGGCCGACGTTGCGGCCGACGACCACGACGGTGTCGGGGGAGCGGTGCTCCAGGAGCAGCTTCTGGGCTACCACGACCTGCTCGCGCCGCGAGCGAGAAGCGGGGTTGTAGATCCCGAGCACCAGGTCGGCCTCGGCGATCGCCCGGAGCCGTGCCTCGACCACCGCCCACGGCTTGAGCCGGTCGGACAGGCTGACGACAGCGAAGTCCGCGCCGATGGGGGCGCCCGCGCGAGCCGCCACCGCCTGGATCGCGCTGACACCGGGCAGCACGCGCACCGGCACGGTGGCATGTTCGGGGTGGGCCGGGTCGTCGGCTGCCTCGTAGACGGCCGAGGCCATCCCGAAGACACCCGCATCGCCGCCTGACACGACGGCGACCCGTTCGCCGCGCAGCGCCAGGTCGAGGGCGAACCGGGCCCGGTCGACCTCGACCGTGTTGCCGGACGCGTGCCGCTGCAGTCCCACGCGCTGGGGCACGCGGCGGACGTACGGGGCGTAGCCGACCACGTGGCCGACGTCGGCCAGGGCCGCGCTCGCCTCGGGTGTCAGCCAGTCGTCCGGGCCCGGCCCCAGCCCGATGACCACGACCTCTCCCGGAGCCACCGCCGAGGAAGGTTCGGACTCGACCGAGGAAGGTCCGGATTCGACCGAGGAAGGTCCGGATTCGACCGAGGAAGGTCCGGATTCGCGGAGGCGGGCGGGCGACCGGCGGCGGTCGGCGGCGGCGGAGTCACCCGGGACGACGATGAGGGAGAAGTACGGCACGGTCGAAGGGTCGACGTCGGTGACGGGGAGCCACCGCTGCTCGGGCATCGACGCGCGCTCGACGTACATCGCGCCCTCGAGCCGGCCGGCCTGCTCGAGCGCGGACCGGACGGCGGGGAAGGTCCGTCCGAGCTTCATGATCACCGCGCCGTCGGTGTCGGCCAGGCGTCGCGCCAGCTCGGGCTCGGGGAGGGTGCCGGCCAGCACGGTGAGGACGTCGGTCTGACGGACGAGCGGCAGGCCGAGCGCCGAGGTCGCGGCAGCGAAGGCCGGTACGCCGGGGACGACCTCGGTGACGAACCGGTCGCGGAGCCGGTCGAGGAGATACATCGAGGAACCGAAGAACATCGGGTCGCCCTCGGCGAGCAGGACGACGTCGCGCCCGGCCTCGAGGTGGGCGGTCATCCGGGTCTCGCAGTCCTCGTAGAAGTCGGCAAGTGCCCCGACGTAGCCACCGGGATGGTCGGTCGTCCCGGTGGTCACCGGGTAGCGCAGCTCCTCCTCGACCGCGCCCGTCGGCACCAGGTCGCCCGCGATCCGGCGGGCGTGCGACTGCTTGCGAACCCCGGCGTGGAACGCGACGACGTCGGCTGCCCCGATGATCCGTGCCGCCTTGAGGGTGATCAGCTCGGGGTCGCCGGGACCGATCCCGACGGCGAAGAACCGTCCCGGCGCGGTGCTCACTCGGCCTCCTGGGCGAGGGCGTTGATGGCCGAGGACGCCATCGCCGAGCCGCCACGGCGACCGCGGACCGTGACGAAGGGGACGTCGATGCCGTGGTCCTCGGCGAAGGAGGCCAGTGCGTCCTTGGACTCGCGGGCACCGATGAAGCCGACCGGGCAACCGACGATCGCGGCTGGCCGCGGGGCGCCGGCGACCAGCATCTCCAGCAGGTGGAAGAGCGCGGTCGGCGCGTTGCCGATCGCGACCACCGCACCCTCGAGGTGGGGTTCCCACAAGGAGACGGCGGCGGCCGTGCGGGTGGTCCGCCAGGCCTGCGCCATGTCGGGGACGGAGGGATCGTTGAGGAAGCAGAGCACGTCGTTGTCGGCCGGCAGCCGCCCTGCGGTGATGCCCATGGCGACCATCCGTGCGTCGCAGAGGACCGGGGCGCCGGCCGCCATCGCCGCCCGTCCGGCCGCCG
>NZ_JACEFC010000227.1 GCF_014180715.1 Nocardioides stalactiti
TGGTCGACGTCGACGGCGTCGGGGAGGCCGATGCCGTCGGTGCACCCGGGTGGCTGCCCGCGCCCGGCGACCCGGTCGTGCTGCGGGTCGACCCGGCCCGCCTGGCCGTCCTGCCGCCGGGGTCCTGACCGCGCGGAGGACCGTCGTCGAGGGCGGTGCCACGGGATCTTCTAGACTCGCCGGGTGTATCGCCGCGCCTATGCCCTCCTGGTCGGCACGGCACTGGCGATCTGGGGCTGGATGGTCGTGGTGTCGTTCGGGTGGGACCGTCCACCCGTCGAGCCCGAGGGCAAGCTCCTCGGTCCGTCCCTGACGGCACTGCTGGAGCTCCTCGACGCCGTCCCGTCCAGCCTGACGCTCCTCAACGTGATCCTCGTGGTCGACGTGCTGCTGCGAGCGCTGACGGTCCTGCTGGCCGCTCTCGTGGTCGACCTCGGGGTCGGCAGCCTGGTCGCCATGCGCGGGGAGCTCTTCGGTCGGGGCGGCGACGGCGAGGAGCAGGCCTCGACCTGGAGCCGTTTCAAGGAGCACGTCGGCGACCGTCGACGGACCCGGTGGAACCGTGAGCGCACCATCCTCGTGGTCCTGGGGATGGTCTGCTTCTACATGACCTACGTCTGCTACCGGAACCTCAAGTCGAACCTGCCGTTCGTCCGACCGGATCCGGCCCGGGCCGAGGGTGAGGTGAAGGCGCTGTCCTACGACCGCGAGCTGCACGTCATGGACCGAGTGCTCTTCTTCGGCAGCGACCCCTCCGACGTCCTGCACGCGGTCTTCGGCACGACGATCAGCGCCCACGTGCTCTCGCAGATCTACCTGACCTACCTGCCCCTGGTGATCCTGCTCGTCGTGGTGTGGCTCGTCTGGTCGCGCAACGTCTCGTTCGGCTACTGGTTCGTGACGGCGCAGGTCGTGGCGTGGACCCTCGGCACGATCTCGTACTACCTGCTGCCGACGCTCGGCCCCGGCATCCAGTACTGGCCGGAGTACACCGACCTGACCCACACGCCGACGACGGACCTGATGAAGTCGATCACCGAGGGCCGGCACGGTGTCCTGTTCGACCCGATCGTGGCGGGCGCGCTCAACTCGGTGGCCGGGTTCGCGAGCCTGCACGTGACGATCACGGTGCTGTGGGCGCTCATGGTGCAGTACACGATCCAGTCCCGGACCCTGAAGTGGGTGTTCTGGGTCAACGCCGGGCTCACCGTGATCGCGACGCTGTACTTCGGCTGGCACTACGTCGCCGACGACATCGCGGGCATCGCGATCGCGATCTTCTCCTTCTACGTCGGCGCGATCGCGAGCGGTCAGAAGTTCGATCGCGGCATGACGTCCCACCCGACGACGACCACCTCGAAGGTGCCGCGCGACCGCGAGTGAGCCCTGAACCGAGAACTACACCCTTGTAGTTCGCAAGTCGACACGCCGGTGACTGCTGAGAAATCTGTGGTTTTTGTTTCTTTTGTGACTGTTGAGCACTAACGTGCACGGAGTTGTCGATCTGAGGAGACTCCCGTGCGCCGCCCTGTTGTCGGGTTCGTCCTGCTCGCCCTGGTCCTGGTGACCGCGCCGGCGAGCGCCGACCCGTCCGACCCCACGACCCCCTCCCAGCAGGAGGTCCGTGAGGCCGAGGAGCGGGCGCAAGGTGCAGCCGACGACGTCGAGGGCATCCAGGCGGCCATCGACGCCGCCAACGCCGACCTCGAGGCAGCCGCGGTCGTGGCGCAGCAGGCTGCCGAGGCCTACAACGGGTCGATCTGGCGCCTCCAGGAGGCCCGGCGGGCCGAGCGTGCCGCCGAGCGCGAGGCGACCCGCTCGGCGCGGGCACTGGTCCGGGTCGAGGCCGACTACCGCGACGCCGTGCTGACGACCTTTGCGGCCGGGAACCCCGACCTCGACGCCTTCAGCGCGATGCTGGACGCCGACGGGCTGCCCTCGCTGCTCGACCGCGACGCCACTGCCGAC
>NZ_JACEFC010000228.1 GCF_014180715.1 Nocardioides stalactiti
GAGTGCCGGCGTAGGCGGGTTCGAGCGAGCGTTCGGCGGCACCGGTGGCGGCGGAGGCGGTGCCGAGGAGGGCCAGGCGGAGGTCGGGGAGGCCGAGGTCGCTGCTGGCCAGGGTCGCGGCGAGCTCGGCACGGGCCGGCTCGAGGATGAGGTCGCCGAGCGGCACGAAGTAGCCCCCGAGGACCACGACGCCCGGGTCGAGCACGCCGCTGACGATCGCCAGCCCGCGGCCCAGCCAGCGTCCGACCGCGGCGATCCCTGCACGGACGTCGGCCGACTCCGCCGCGGCTCCGGCCACCGCCGCCGCGGTCTCGTACGGCGTGCCGACCTCCGGCAGACCGACCGCCGCGGCCAGCGCGTGCAGGCCGACCGAGGCCTCCCAGCAGCCGGTGCGGCCGCAGCCACAGGCCGCCCCCGCTTCCCCGATCGGGAGGTGGCCGACCTCGCCGGCGAAGCCGCGCGCGCCCCGCAGCAGGCGGCCGCCCTCGACCAGTCCGGCGCCCACGCCGACGGTGCCGGTCAGGTAGAGAAGGTGCTCGGCGCCGCGACCCGCGCCGAGGTGCAGCTCGGCGAGGGCCGAGAGGTCCGCGTCGTTGCCGGCGCGGGTCCGGCCGGTCCAGCCGAAGGCCGCGTCGACCGCCTCCACCAGGTTGCGCCCGGCGACCTCCAGGTTGGGCACCCACACCGCCGTCCGGTCGTCGCCGTCGACCAGCCCGGGCAACGCCACGGTGGCGCCGATCGCACGCAACCCTGACCCTGCGAGCTCCCCTGCGACGTCCGCGGCGAGCGCGCCCAGCGCTCCGACCAGGTCGTCCGCGACCGGACGGGTCACCTGGTGCCGCACCTCCCCGCCGAGGTCGAGCACCACGGCCGCGACGTACTCGACGTTGACCTCGAAGCCCACGCCGACCGGGCGGGACCGGGCGAGGGTCACTGCCTGCCCCGGCCGTCCGCGTTCACCGCTGCGGACCTGCTCGAGCCCCGTGACGACGCCGGCGTCCTCGAGGCCGCTGACGATGGTGCCGACCGTGGCCTTGGCCAGGCCGGTGCGGGTCGCGAGCTCGGCCCGGCTCCCCGGACCCCCCTCCCGGAGCGCGCGTACGACGGTCGCGGCGTTGCGGCGCCGCAGCGACTCCGCCCCCGCGAGGTCAGCCACGGACGCCGTAGAGGTGCTCGAGGGCGAGCTGGTCGAGGTGTTCCATCGCGACCTCCCGCGCCCCGAGCGCCTCGACGTCGGGCTCCGCGTCGTCGAGCAGGGACTGCCAGCCCTCGCCTTCGGCGAGGGTCGGTACGGCGAGCGCGGGGAGCTCCGCCTCGACGAGCGCCGCCTGTACCTCGGGGTCGGCCCGGAAGGCGCGCACCTTCTCGCGCAGGATGAGGTAGTTGTCGATGCACGCCCGTGCCGACGCCCACACCCCGGCCTCGGTCTCGGGGCGCACCGGCTTGTAGTCGAAGTGCACGGGACCGTCGTACCCGCCGGCGAGCAGCGTGTCGACCACCCAGAACGCACCCCGGACGTTGCCGGCGCCGAAACGGAGGTCCTGGTCGTACCTCGGACCGTTCTGCCCGTTGAGGTCGATGTGGAAGAGCTTGCCGTGCCACAGCGCCTGCGCGTAGCCGGCGGCGGCGTTGAGGCCGGCCATCTCCTCGTGCCCGATCTCGGGGTTGAGGCCGACGAGCTCGGGACGCTCGAGGGTGTCGATGAAGGCGAGCGCGTGGCCGACGGTGGGAAGCAGGATGTCGCCGCGCGGCTCGTTGGGCTTGGGCTCGATCGCGAACCGCAGGTCGTAACCCCGGTCGGTGACGTAGTCGCCGAGGACGTTGAACGCCTCCTGGTAGCGGTCGAGTGCCGCCGGGACGTCCTTGGCGGCGCCGTACTCCGCGCCCTCCCGGCCGCCCCAGCAGACATAGACCCGGGCGCCGAGCTCGGCGGCCAGATCGATGGTGCGCCTCACCTTGC
>NZ_JACEFC010000229.1:0-658 GCF_014180715.1 Nocardioides stalactiti
GCGCCCGGTGCCGGACCCGCGCCTCCTGGAGCGGCTCGACCCCCGCGAGGGCGCGGTGGATCGCGGCCCGCTCCTCGGCAGCGGCGCCGTCGATCGCCGCCTCGAGATAGAGCGGGTGCAGGAAGCTGATGGTGCTGCCGAGGCGGATCAGGCCGCCGGCGACCGCGGGCTCGAGGTCGTCGAGCAGGTCGTCGACCGACCGGCCGAGCGCCTCGGCGATCCGGGTCGCGCTCGGCGCCGTGCAGAGCGAGGCGGCGAGCAGGGCGCGGCGGGTCGGGCGCGGCAGCGCGAGCACCCGCTCGGCGAGCAGGGCCTCGAAGCTCGCGCCGGGACCGAGCGCCCGGTGCCGGGCGAACTCCAGCGCGTGCAGCGGGTTGCCGCCCGACGCCTCGTCGACGACCCGGAGCTCGCCACGGCTGAGGGTGATCCCGAGGTGGTGCTGGACCACGTGGAAGAGGGCGGAGATCGGCAGCGGCGCGAGGGTCACGTCGGTGCGGGGCCAGTCGGGCAGCCACTCGTCGAGCGGACGGCCGCTCGGCCGCGCCCACGCCATGACGAGCACCGGCAGGTCCTCGAGGCGGCGCAGCGACTGGGCGAGCGTGGCGGCCGACGCGTCGTCGAGCCACTGCGCATCGTCGACGAGCACGATCAGCGGGCG
>NZ_JACEFC010000229.1:667-1895 GCF_014180715.1 Nocardioides stalactiti
GACGAGCACGATCAGCGGGCGCTCCGACGCCCGCGCGTGGAGCACCCCGCGGACGGCGGCCGCGACCGCGCGCGGGTCGACCCCGTCGCCGTCGTCGAGCAGCAGCGCCGAGCGGATCGCCGCCCGCTGCGGGGGCGGCAGCGCGTCGTACTCCTCGGGCGGGATCGACGCCAGCAGCTCGCTGAGCCCGGAGAACGCGAGCCGACCCTCGGCCTCGAGCGGGCGCGCCGTCAGGAGGGTCGCGTCGCGGTCGGCGAGCGCGTCGCGGACCGTCACGGCGAGGGCGCTCTTGCCCATCCCCGCCGGCGCGACGACGGTGGCGACACCGGTCCGGTCGGGACCCGCGCCATCGAGGCGGTCCGCGCAGGCGAGCAGCGCCGCCAGCTCGACGTCACGCCCGATCACGACCCCCACCGAGGCAGTCTCACCTGAGCGGGGCGTGGCGTTCACCGAAACAGCGAAATGGACACGCCGGTCACGCCGGGCGCGCGGCGGGCGCGGGCGCGTGGTCCATGAGCCAGCCGGCGCCGATCGAGCCGTGCCCGAGACCGGCGGCGCGCAGCGCATGTCGGACGTCGTCGGCGTCGTGGGCGACGTGCAGACCGAACGCGGTCTGCTCGCCCGGGAGGACGACGGCGGCGAGCGCGCCCGAGCGCGTCAGCCTCTGGGCCTGAGCGGTCACCAGCTCGGCGGCGAGCGCCGGCCAGTAGTGCTCGCTCACCCAGATCTCGGTCACCCGGAGGTCGGCAGGGAGATCAGCTGGCACAGGAGCAAGCCTGCTCGGCGGCGACCTGCGCTGCGACGGGGAAAACCCTTGACCTGTGACCTGGCGCACGCGCAAGAGGTGCGGCGCCGCATCTTCTGCGTAGCCGCACTTCTTGCGTATCCGCAGTTTATGCGGTATCGTCCTCGGCATGACCCAGGATCAACCGGTCGGTCCCGACCGACAGGGGTTGTCCGACGTACTACGCGCCCTCGACCAGGCCGAGCAGCTGATGGCCGAGGGCAAGGATTCCGTCGGAGCCCTCCCCTACCTTCGGGAAGCAGCCGACCGGCTGACCGAGCTCATCGACGAGTCGATGGCAGAAGCCGTGCTGGCCGGCCAGGCGTCACTCCGCAGTGCGGGGGCGCAGGCCGGGCTCACGGAGAACGCCGTCGGCCCGCGGCTGGCCCGGACCATGGCCCTCGGCGCCTACGCCGACGAACGGGGCCGGGTGACGGCGGGGGG
>NZ_JACEFC010000023.1 GCF_014180715.1 Nocardioides stalactiti
GCTGCGGCTGCCAGGCGAGGTCCGCGGGCACGGGCTCGCCGGCACCGTCGAGGTCGCGACCGGCGGCCCAGTCGGCGACCAGGGTCGGTCGCTGGTCGGCGTAGGACGCGAACAGCGCCGCGAGCCGCCGGGCCGTGGCGAAGCGGCGACCGCGACGGAGCTCGCCGTCGTCGCCGGCCACGTCGTGCCCCAGGTGGCGGGCCAGCGTCGCGGCCCACGGTTCGCCGACCACCTCGTCGATCGTGCGCAGGAGCGGCCAGGTCAGGGCGGCGGCGGCCCACGGGTCGTCGCCCGGACGGTCGGACACCCGGGCGAAGAGGGACGTCGGACTGAGGAACTCCAGACCCGCGCAGACCCCGTCGCCGCCACGTGCCCCGGTGCCGAGCCGGTGCGAGAGCCGCTGCGAGAGCCACCGCTCCACGCCCTTGGCCGGTACGACGACCACCTCGGTCGCGAACGGGTCCGGCAGCGGGGTCGCGAGCAGCACACCGAGCTGGTCGGCGAGCTGGTCGGTCCGCGTCGCGCGGTGGAGGTGGAGGGCCATGGCGGACCGAGGTTAGCCGGGAGGCCCGACGCTTGGCGGGACGACCGGCCTGGCGCTCACCGACGGTGCTGCCAGTGCTCCTTGACCTCCTCGACGGCCTCCTCGATCTCGCCCTCGAGCGCGGCGACCGCCTCCGGCTTCCCGTGGAAGCGCCGGTAGGAGTAGATGATGAGCGCGACGGCCATCAGCCCCGACACGATCTGGGTGACGCCGGTCCAGATCCCACCGGGCAGCCACCAGTCGTCGTCGAGCGGCCACCAGGACGGCTCCTCCGGCTTCACGATCCAGAGCACGCCGCAGACCATGAGGGCGATCGAGAACAGGGTCGAGATCGCGACCCGGAGCCGGGTCTCGACGCTCTCGGCCGCCCCGCGCAGCGCCCGCAGCCGGACGGGCTCGACCGCGCGCTCGGCCCACGCGTACTGCTGCGAGAGCACGGCGAGGCCGGCGAACATGAGGAGCAGCCCGGGCCCAGGCAGCACCAGGGCGGCGACCCCGGCCAGGAGCAGGAGCCAGCCGAGCACTTCGAGGACGAGCCGCTTGGCCGCACCGGTCATGCCGTTCATCCTGCCTCAGTGGGTCAACCGCCGAACTTGCGCAGGTACCCGACCACGTCCTCGTCGGTGTTGCCGTGGGCCACCGCGATGCGCGCCCAGTCCATCGCCATCGTGTGGAACCGCAGCGGGTTGTAGACGTCCTCCTCGCGGGAGAAGAGGCCGTCGCCGGCGTACGTCATGATCGTGATGTTGGGCTCCTCGAGCATGGTCCCGTCGCCCGGGTCCGGCATCGGGTTGCGAACCTCGCAGACCAGCCGGGCGGCGTCGGCGTCGACGACCTGCCAGCTCAACGGGAAGCCGGTCATCACCCGGCCCGGGTACGACGTCATGGTGCGCACCGACCAGGCCCGGATCTCGTCGCGGCCGCGGAACGTCCCCATCGCGTGCTCGACGTACTCGGCGTCCTCGGTGAAGAGGTCGGCATAGCCCGTCCAGTCGCCGGTCGCGACGATGCCGGCGACCTTCTCGTGGAACGCGGCGTAGGCCTCGGTGATCTCGGCAGCGCTGAACTGGTTCACGGTCGCATCCAACCACTTGACGACCCCTCGACTCCTCTACCCTCAAGGACATGCCGCGCTCGCTGTCCGCCCACAAGCGGAGCCCCTTCGGCGCCCGCATCCTCGGACCGAGGGAGCAGGACCCGCGACGGCTGCGGATCCGGATCCAGGTGCTGCTCACCCTGGTGCTGGTGAGCACCAACCTGTTCGGCGCCGGCGTGGTCTTCATCGTCAACAACTTCGCGGTGCCCGCCCCCAACCCCGAGCGGTCGATGGTCATCGCGCTCGCGATCGGGGTGCCGACCTACGTCGCGACGGCGGCGGCCATCGGCGTGGTGTGGGGGACCCGCACCAGCCTCCGCGCACTGCGCTGGGCGACGTTGGGCAACCACGTCGTGCCGACGGAGAAGGAACGTCGCCAAGCCCTCAACGTGCCGCTCCAGCTGACCCTGATGCAGCTGACCCTGTGGCTCCTCGGCAGCGGAGTGTTCACGGTCATCTCCATCCTCCTGCAGCCCGAGCGCGCGGTGTCGACCGCGCTGACCGTCGGGATCGGGGCGCTCATGGTCGCCGGCGTCTCCTACCTCCTCACCGAGTTCACGCTCCGGCCGGTGTCGGCCCGCGCCTTGGCCGACACCGACGTCAACACCAAGGCACGGTTCGTCGGCGTCGGTCCTCGGATGGTGCTGTTCTGGGCGATCGGCACCGCGGTCCCGCTCGGCGGCCTCCTGGTCGCGGCGATCCTCGCCCTGGCACAGCCCAAGGAGACCTCGCTGGAGCAGATGGCGGTCGTCACGATGGTGACCATCGGCTCGACCCTGGTCTTCGGCTTCATCCTCACCGACCTCAACGCCCGTTCGGTGGTCGCGCCGATCACCTCGGTGCGGCAGGCGCTGCGAGCGGTCGAGGCGGGCGACCTCGACACCGACGTCGTCGTCTACGACGGCACCGAGCTCGGCGCCCTCCAGAGCGGCTTCAACCAGATGGCCGCGGGCCTGCGGGAGCGCGAGAAGCTGCGGGACCTCTTCGGCCGCCACGTCGGGCACGACGTCGCCGCGGCCGCCGCCGCAGCCGCGACCGGCGAGGTCGAGCTCGGCGGCGGGACGCGGGGGGCGTCGGTGCTCTTCGTCGACCTCGTCTCCTCCACGACGTACGCGACGAACCACAGCGCTGCCGAGGTCGTCGGCGTGCTCAACCGGTTCTTCGGCGTGGTCGTCGACGAGGTCTCCGCCCGGGGCGGCCTGGTCAACAAGTTCATCGGCGACGCCGTGCTCGCGATCTTCGGCGCACCCAGCCACGACCCCGACCACGCAGCCTCCGCCCTCAGCGCGGCGCGGGCGATGGCGACCCGGCTGGCCGAGGAGGTCCCGGAGGTCGGCGCCGGGATCGGGGTCGCCACCGGCTCCGTCGTCGCCGGCAACGTCGGCCACGAGTCGCGCTACGAGTACACCGTCATCGGCGACGCGGTGAACTCCGCCTCCCGGCTCACCGACCTCGCCAAGGACGTCGACGGCCGGGTCCTCGCGATGTGGAGCAGCGTCGTCGCGGCCGCCGAGCTCGGCCACGCCGAGGAGGCGATCCACTGGCAGAAGCACGGATCGGTGGTGCTGCGGGGCCGCTCCGAGAAGACCGAGCTAGCCGTCCCCGTCACGCCGACGGCGTGATTCCGTTCGTGATCGCAGGGGTGAGCGCCGGCACCAGCCACCGCTCGAGCAATCGCCGCACCTCACCCTCGTCGCGGAGCGGGTCGGCCGGGTTCTGGAGGAACGAGATGAGCAGCCGCATGATCATCTCGGCGAGCCCGTCGAGGTCGGCCTCGCTCACCCCGGCGCTCGCCCAGTCGACCGGGTAGCGGCGCAGCATCAGCGCGCCGTAGGAGAGCGCGTCGTCGGAGGTGGCGCCACGGCCGAACGCGCCGGTGTCGCCGACCTCGAGGAGCAGCCCGAGGTGCGGCTCGCGGGGGATCTCGCGGACGCAGAAGAGCATCCCCTCCACGACCGCCTCGGCCGGTGAGCGCGCGCCCTCGAGGTGGGCGACCAGGCGGTCCACGAACGCTGCGGCGCCCTGCGCCGCGACCGCACCGACGATGTCGCCGACCGTGGCGAAGTGGCGATAGACCGTCTGCCGGGTCACGCCGAGCTCGGTGGCGACGTCGGAGAGCGTCGTCTTGGCGGCACCGTGCCGATCGAGGCAGGCCGCCGCGGCGTCGATGATCCGCTGGCGGGCCTCGTCGTCGGTCGCGGGCGGTCGCCCTCCCCAGCCGTGGTTCGCCATGGCGCTAGGTTGCCACGACCTCGGACACCCGCTGCACGGCGGTCGCGCGGGTCGCGGCGACCACGAAGGCCGCCGACACGACGATGCAGGCGGCGGCGTACCAGAGCGAACCGACCGGGGTGCCGTCCTCGGTGACGCCGTCGGTCGCGTCGAGGATCGCCGGCAGCGCGGCCGCCCACAGCGCGACGTGGACACCGAGGTAGAGCGCCGGGTACGCCCGGACGAACTGCGGCGACGGAACGCCGCCGGGCGTCCCGTGCCAGGTGGCCCGTGCGGCCTCCGCCAGGAGGAGGAGCCCCACGGCCCAGAGGACGCCGAGCAGGATCCACACCAGCGTCCGCTGCACCGTGAAGTCGTCGCCCTCGGTCGGACCGACCCTGGTCGGCGCAGCTCCGACCACCATCAGGATCGGTGTCAGCACACCGGCGACGAGGGTGCGGACGGCAACCTGGCGTCCGGTGAGAGCAGCGCGGCCGGGCTTCTCCCCGACCAGGCGGACGACGAGCCAGGCGAGCACGCCGAACGACACCGACGCGAAGACCCACATGCTGTTCATCGGGACCGACGCGAGCATGGGCTGGTTCACGGCGTTGTCGGGGTTCCACGCCCACCACAGCAGCTGCGGACCGAGCTGGTCGAAGGTCTCGTAGAACACCTGGCTCGCGAACGCCACCGCGACCGCACCGACGAAGGCGCCGCGCCGCTCGAAGATCCCGAGCGCCCGGACGACCTCGTAGGTCAGCTGGGAGATGACCGTGTAGAACGCGACGATGTAGAGCGGCAGCCGGTCGAACATGAACTGCACGGTGAAGACGTTGTGGCTGAAGATGAAGCCGACGTGCTCCTCCAGCCCGAACCACGACGGGAAGTAGAGCGGCGGCTCGACCACGGCCAGGTAGACCAGCGACGCGAACCAGAGGGTGATGTTGACCGGGTCGCCGTCCCGTCGCCACCGGCGCCACGCGTGGACGAACGCGAACACCGCCCCGGCCACGATGAGCAGCTCGAGGACCGGCAGCGTCCAGTTCTCCAGCCCGAACGGGTTGCGGAACGTCACGACCGGGTTCGCGTCGTCGCAGGTGAAGCCGAGGAGCTCGGCGACCTCGCGGGCCTCGGTCTCGCAGGTGTAGCTCATGGGTGGTCCTTCCGGCTCAGGCGTCGACGAGCTGACGGTTCACGCCGGGCACGGCGTCGGTGTAGTCGGTCCCCGGTGGGTCCTGGCCCAGGTCGAAGCCGGCCGGGATCGTCGTACGACGCAGCAGCGCGCGCACCTGGTGCCGCGCGACCCCCCACAGGAAGCGGCGGTCGCGCATCATCTCCTTCAACGACCGGTCGAGGTTGAACACCGCGGTGAACGTCTCCTCGACGTAGGTGTCCTCCCGCGAGGCGGCGGTGATCGCGTTGAAGACCGGCCACGAGAAGCGGGCCGCCAGCCGGCGGCGCCAGGGCGCGACGACCTCGGTGCCGGTGGCGAAGTCGTAGGCCTGGTCCCGCGCCATCGCCAGCATCCACGGGACGTCGAGCGACTCCTTCTGGCGCGCGAGGAACTCCCGGAAGAACGCGTCGTCGCGGGCGGCGCCGGTCGCGAGGAGCTCGGCGAGGATCAGGGCGGAACGCGCGGCCGAGCTCATGCCCTGGGCGTAGAACGGGTTGAAGGCACAGATCGAGTCGCCGATCGCCACCAGGCCCTCGACCGGGTCGACGAGGTCGTAGCGACGCCACTTGTTGCCGGTCGAGCGGGTGAGGTGGACCTCCGAGAGCGGGGTGCACGCGGCCGTGGCCTCGCCGAACGTGGAGGCCCGGACCCGGTCGACGGCTGCCTCGAACGCCTCCGGCTTGCGGGCCATCTCCAGGCCCCACGACCCCATGCAGACGATCGCGCGATCGCCTTCGATGGGGAAGAAGTTGCTGAGGTAGTCGTGCTCCTCCGGGTGGGCCGCCTTGTCCTGGGTCGGCGTGATCACCAGGTGCTTCCACCACCAGGAGTCGGGCCGCTCGTCCGCGGGCGGGAGCTGGTACCAGCGCGAGGTGTAGGTGACCTTGGCGTCGAGGGTCCGCTCGGGCGGCAGGGCCCAGCCGGCCGCGTGCAACCAGTCGGGGACCGACGAGCCGCGACCGAGCGCGTCGACGACGAGGTCGGCCTCGATCACCTCGACCGCCCCGGACCCCTCGCGCAGCTCGACCCCGGTCACCCGGCCGGCAGCGGTGGTGACGCCGGTGACGCTGACGCCCTCGCGGGTGGTGACGGCGTCCAGTCGTCGCACCCGGTCACGCAGGACCCGCTCGATGAGGATCCTCGAGCTGTAGACCATCGTCATGGTGCTCGCCTTGCGCGGCGCCCAGCCGTCCTTCTCGCAGTAGGCAGCATCCATCGACGGCATCAGCATCATGCCGCCGGCAGCGAGCATGTCGTCCTCGAAGCCGGGGAAGATCTCGCCGATGCACCGCCGCCCGGAGTTGAGCAGGAAGTGCGGGTGCTTGCTCTGCGGGACGCCGCGGCGGTGCTCGGCGTCCGGCGGCAGCAGGTCACGCTCGAGGACGACGACCTCGTCGAAGTACGGCGCCAGCACGCCGGCGGCGCAGAGTCCCGCGACGCTACCGCCGAGGACCACTGCTCGGGATGCACCCATGTCTCAACCCTTCATTCATACACGAACTGCATGAACGTATGGTTGCCGTCGACTCGCCGTCAAGCGTTCCGCTCAGGTCAGTGAGTCCAGGGCGTGCGCGACCTGGCGCAGCACCGAGTCGAGGTCGACGTCCGGATAGACGGCGGAGAGCACCGAGTCGCGCTGGAGCACCGCCAGGCCGTGGACAGTCGCCCAACCGAGGGTGGCGAGCTCCGCAGTCGGCACCTCGACGCCCCAGCCCCGCTTCTGAGCGGCGGCGATGGTGTCGACCATCAGGTCGCGATGCGTCCTCCGCGCGACGAGCAACCGCTCGTCGTCGTGCCGCAGCAGGTCGGGACGGTACATCAGGTCGAAGAGCGCGGCGTGCCGCTGGGCGAACGCGACGTACGCCGCTCCCGCGGCCGCCACCTGCTGACCTCCCTCGACAGGCGCGGAGGCGATCGCCTCCCTCGTCTCGGCGAGCAGGAGGTCGCTGGCCTCGACGGCGAGCGCGGTGAAGAGGCCCGCGCGGTCGGCGAAGTGGTGGGCCGTCGCCTGGTGGGACACGCCGCACCGCCGCGCGATGGCCCGCAGGCTGGCGCGTGCCGGCCCGGTCGCCGCGATCTCCGCCTCGGCCGCGCGCAGCAGGCGGGCACGGAGGTCGAGCGTGGACGCGCGGCTCACGAGGTCGCCTCGGCTCCTGCCGGTTCCTTCTGCCCGCTCGGCCACCAGAGGCGACGACCGAGGAGCGTGGCTGCCGCCGGGACGAGGAGCGAGCGGACCACGAACGTGTCGAGCAGGAGACCCGCGCCGATCGTGAAGCCCACGTGCGCCATGGTGCTCACGCTGCCGGCCATGAGCGCGAACATACTCGCCGCGAAGATGACGCCGGCCGCCGTGATCACCGACCCGGTGGCGGCCGTCGCCCGCGCGATGCCCGCCTTCGACCCGTCGGGCGCCTCCTCGTGCATCCGTTTGGTCAACAGCAGGTTGTAGTCGGCCCCGACCGCGACCAGGATCGTGAACGAGACCGCCATGACGGTCCAGTCGAGCTCGCTGCCGAGGATCACCTGCCACACGAGGACGGAGAGCCCGATCGCAGAGGCGTAGGACAGCACGACGGTCGCCATGAGCATCGCGGCCGCGACCAGGCTGCGCAGCAGCACCAGCAGCACGAGGAACACCGCGATCAGCGCAGCCGTCGCCACGACCTCCATGTCGGACTTCGAGTAGTCCGCCAGATCTGCGTTGGTCGCAGCCATGCCGGTCATGCTCACCTCGGCGTCCTCCAGGCGCGTGTCCCGGAAGGCCTGCTCGACCGTCTTCTGGATCTCGACGGTCCGAGCGGAGGCCTCGCGCCCGAAGGCGTCGGTCCCACCGAGCACGGCGAACCGCGCGGTCCGGCCGTCCGGGGAGAGGAACAGCCGGATCGCGGCCGCGAAGCGCTGGTTCTCGAGCGCAGCGGGCGGTAGGTAGAAGCCGCCGATCGCCGGGTCGTCCGCGACGACCTCGGTGCGCTTGAGGTACGCCGCCGCACGCGCCAGGCCGCGACGGAGCTCGGGCAGCGACGCCGCGACCTCCTCGGTCCCGCCGGCGAGCTGGTCGGCGCCGTCGGCGAGCTGGTCCGCGCCGTCGGCGAGCTGGTCCGCGCCGTCGGCCAGGCCGCCGAGCCTGTCCGCGAAGACCTGCTGACCCTCGGCGAGCCGGTCGGCGCCCTGGCGGGCCCTGCTGAGGCCGTCGCGCAGCTGGCGGAGGCCGTCCTGCAGCCCGACCGTGCCATCGGCGAGCCGGTCGGCTGCGGCAGCGGCCTGCCGGAGGCCGGGCAACAGCTGATCGCGTTCAGCGACCCAGATCTGGCGGATCCCCTCACGAGCCTGACGGCATGCGGGATCCACGTTGCACGTCACGCTCTGGTTCCGCAGCGCGCCGTAGGCCAGGCCGAGGCCGTCGACGGCGAGCTGGACCTGGTCCGCGCCGGTCGCGAGTCCGCGAGCGAGCTGCCGCATGCCGGCCGCCAGGTCCCCCGTACCGTCGACCGCCTCGTCCGCTCCGTCGAGCAGCCGGCGGACGCCGTCCTCGAGCCGGACCGTGCCCTCGACGAGCCGGTCCGCTCCACCGACCGCACGGTCGGCACCCTCGGCGAGCCGCCCCGTGCCGTCACTGAGCTGGGCAGCACCGTCACCGAGCCGGCCGGCGCCGTCGGCGAGCTGCTGCGCGCCGCCCTCACCCTGGCCGAGCCGCTCGGAGGCCCGGTCGAGCCTGGTACCGACGATGCCGGCCTGACGCGCCACGGATGCGTCGGTGATCGGCTCTCCGAGCGGCCGGGTGATGCTGCGGACCAGGACCACACCATCCTCCTGGGCCACAGCCGAGGCGGCGCGCTCGAGCAGGGCGAGGTCACGCGGGTTGCGCAGGTCGCGGTCGGCCTGGATGAGGACGTAGTCGGGGAGGATCTCGTTGACCGGGAAGTGTCGGTCGAGCAGGGCGTAGCCACGATTGCTCTCGGTGCCGGCGTCCTGGGAGTCGCGAGTGTCGTAGCTGACGACGAGCAGGGGGGCGAGAGCGGCGAGAGCGAGCAGCGGGACGAGGGAGGCGGCGAGCATCCGGCCCGGGTGTGCCACGACGAGGCCCGCGAGCCGCGGCCAGAAGTGGTCGGCCCTGGACGGCCGCGGGTCGCACCAACCACGACGTCCGGCGAGCGCCAGCAGCGCTGGGGTGAGGGTGATCGCGACGAGGAGGTTGATGGCGACGCTGACGGCGATCGCAGGACCGGTCGTCGAGAAGAAGCCGAGGTCGGCGAGGAGCATGCAGCCGCACGCGAGGACGACCGTGAGCGCCGAGCCGACGATGACGCTCGTGATCCGCGCCCCGGCGGTCGCCGCCGCCTCCTCGGGGGCGACGCCAGCCCGGCGCAGCTCCTGGTAGCGACTCACGAGGAAGATCGCGTAGTCGGTGCCGGCGCCCAGGACGACCGCCGTGAGGAAGGAGCCACTGAAGGTCGAGACCGTGAAGAGACCGAGCTCGCCGCACAGCGCAGTCAGCGACCGGGCCAGGCCCAGGCCGATGCCGACGATGGACAGCACCAACGCCATCACCGCGAACGAGCGGTAGATGAGCCACAGGATGATCCCGATGAGCACGACCGTGACGACCGTGATCCGAAGCACGCTGCGCTCGGTCTCGGTGGACAGGTCGACGATGGTCGCCGTCGGGCCGGTCACCGCGATCTCGAGGCCGTCGGGAGCGAGGTCGGCCGCGACCTCCCGGACCGCGTCGACCTGCCGGATGGACGACGGCGCACCGGTCACGCCGGTGATACCGACCAGGAGGTATCGGGCTTCCCCGTCCTCGCTGGTGAGGGCGTCGAGCAGCTCGGGGTCCTTGCGGATGTCCTGGGCGAAGGTGACGTTCTCCTCGTCCTGCGCCAGCACGCGGGCGATCCGGGCCGCGTACCTCTCGTCCGCGGAGGTCAGGCCCCCGTCGCGCTCCATGGCGAGGACCACGAAGCTGTTGGCGCCGCCGTTGCCGAACGCCTCACCCATCTCCTCGACGGCGACGATCGACGGGGCCTCCTCCGGCACCACGGCCGTCGAGTCCTTGGCCGCGACCTCCTCGATCTGCGGCACGAAGACGTTGAGAGCGGCGACCAGTGCCAGCCAGGCGACCACCACCCAGACGGCCCGTCGGGCTGCGAATCCCGCGACGCTCCCCTTGTCGGCCACAGTGGCTCCTCGCACCGTCGTTCCGTCGTCGCACCTTGCCAGTGGCAAGGAACGTGTTCTACGGGAACGTAGTGACGGGCGCTTGCCAGTGGCAAGCAACTGTGATGCGGCCCACCCGGGCCGGGATCAGGCGGTGGCGACGCTGCTGCGCGGGTCGACCAGGATCTTGGCGTGCTGCTCCGGGTCGGCGAGGGCTGCGAAGGCAGCCGCTACCCCGTCGAGCCCGACCGTCCCGGTCACCAGCGGGGTGACGTCGACCTTGCCCGAGGCGATCCACTGCAGCGTCTGGTGGAACTCGCTGGGGTCGTAGGCGAACGCGAACCGCAGGTCGATCTCCTTGTTGATCGCCATCGACGGCCGGAAGGAGTCGGTCTCCATGCACACGCCGACCACCACGACCCGCGAGAGCAGCGGCGCCGACGAGACGATGTGCTCGATCATCCCCGGCACGCCGACGCACTCGAAGACCACCGGCCCGCGCGGGGTCGCGCCGGCCTTCTCCGCCGCCCGCATCACGTGGGCCCACGGGAGCAGCGGGACAGCACGCAGCTTGTCCATGGCGTCGAGGCCGAGCTCGGCCAGCGCGATCGGATTGGTCAGGTAGCGACGGGAGTCCTCGAACGAGCTCCACGGGGAGGCGACGGCCGGGTCGACGACCACGTCCGCACCGCACCGCTCGGCCAGCGCGCGGCGCCCGGGCGAGAAGTCGCTCGCGATGACGTGCTTCACGCCCGTGGCCTTGAGCATGAGGATCACCGCGAGCCCGATCGGCCCGCAGCCGATCACGACCGCGACATCCTTGGCGCCCGCCCGGCCGCGTCGTACGGCGTGCAGGGCGACTGCCATCGGCTCGGTGAGCGCCGCCCGGTCCGCGTCGAGCCCGTTGGGCACCGGCATCGTCATCGACGCGGTGACGAGCACCTGCTCGGCATACGCACCTGAGGCCTGCTCGCTGAGGCCGGTCAGGTGGACGGCGTCGCCCGCGCGCAGGACCGGCAGCGAGACGACCCGGGTCCCGACCGGCCACGACTTCTTGGTCCGCGGGCCGTAGTCGGCGACCGTCCCGACGAACTCGTGCCCCATGACGACCCGTTGGTCCGAGCGCATGAAGCCGTCGTAGCCGAGGGTCGCGACGTCGTCCGCCGTCTCGTCGCAGCTCGTCCGCGCGTGCAGGTCGGAGCCGCAGATCCCGCACCGCTCGACCTCGAGCAGCACCTGCCCCCTGCTCGGGGTCAGGTCGGGGACATCCTCGACGCTCAGCTCGGCTTGGTGGCAGATGACCGCGCGCATGGCGTGAGGCTAACCCCAAGAAGCCGGGCGAGGCGGATCAGGCGTTGTCGAGCGCCTCGGCGACCCGGCGGTGCGCCTCCCAGATCTCCTCCGGCAGGCCGTCGAACTGCGCGAGGTGCTTCTCGCGGTAGCCCATCTCCTGCTGCCAGCGCTCGGTGTCGATCGTGAGGATCGTGTCGAGGTCGGCGAGCGTCTGCTCGTCGAGGCCCTCGAGGTTGAGCTCCTCACGCTTCGGGAGGACGCCGACCGGGGTCGGGTTGCCCTCGACCTCGCCGGCCCGGTACTGCATCAGCCACAGCAGCGGGCGGAGGTTCTCGCGGTAGCCCGGCCACAGGAAGCGGCCGTCGTCGCCGCGCTGGAACCAGTTGACGTGGGCGAAGATCGGGTTGTTCGTGGCCTTGCCGATGACGTTGAGCCAGTGCTGGCCGTAGTCCGCCTCCGGGTAGGACATGAACGGACGCATCGACATCGGGTCGTAGCGGAGCACGCCCTCGAGGCCGTCGGCCGCGGCGGTCGCCTCGGCGCCCAGCGTGAGGCCGTCGTAGACGCCCTCGGCGACGTCGTTGATCGCACGGATCAGCGGCTCGCGGTCACGCGTGCGGCCACCGAAGATGATGCCGTGAATCTCGACGCCCTCGTGGTCGTCGTAGTCGGCGGCGACGTTGGGCACGTTGGCCAGCGTGGTCGTGAAGCGCGAGTTGGGGTGGGCCCAGTCGGCGCCGGCGTCCTCCGGGGCGCGGTCGGCGATCCGCTCACCCTTCCAGTCCAGCCAGCCGTCGAGGTCGGTCGGCTTGTCGCCGCGACCCTCCCACCAGACCGCCTGCGTCTTCTCGTTGTAGGCCACGTTGGTGTAGATGACGCCCAGGCCCGGCTTGATCGACTCGATCGCGGTCGGGTTGGTCTTCTCGTTGGTGTCCTTGGCGACACCGAAGACGCCGTTCTCCGGGTTGAAGCCGCGAAGCACGCCGTTCTCGTCGGTCCAGATCCAGGCGATGTCGTCGCCGTAGAACTCGACGTAGTAGCGGTCACCGAGGGCGTCGGGCGCAAGGGTCATCGCGAGGTTGGTCTTGCCCGAGGCACTCGGGAAGCCACCGCAGATGTTCCACTTCTTGCCGGTCTCCTTGTCGGTGATGCCGAGCAGCATGAACTGCTCGACCAGGAAGCCGTTCTTCCAGCCGTCGTAGGAGCCCTGGCGCAGACCGTGGGCGATCTTGCCGAGCAGCGCGTTGCCGCCGTACGACGAGCCGAAGTGCAGGATCGTGCGCTCGTCTGCGACGGTCACGAAGTAGCGCTTGTCGTCGGGGGTGCCCTGGCCGAGGTTCGGGAGGTCGCCGGTCACGTGGACGGCCTTCACGAAGTCGTCGCCCAGGTGGTTGATGTAGTCGACGCCGACCCGAGCCATGCGGATCATCTGGAGCACGACGTTGACGTTGTCGGTGAGCTCGACGCCTGCGGCGAACTTGTCGAGCGGACCGCCAGCCGGTGCCATCAGGTAGGGGATCACGTACATGGTCTTGCCCTGCGAGGCGCCGGTCATCAGCTCGACGAGCTTCGGCTTCATCTCGGCAGCGGGCCGCCAGTTGTTGTAGGTGCCCTTGTCGGCCTCGTTGGAGGTCGCGACGATGGTGCGCTCCTCGGCGCGCGCGGTGTCCTTGAAGTAGGACCGCGAGTAGTAGCTGCCCTCGCCGGCCGGGAGCAGCTCGCCCGAGGCGAGCGCGAGCTCGATCAGGCGCGCGTCGTCGGAGGCGGATACGACCTCGACCTTGTCTGCGCCGGTGATCCCGGCCCAGTGTGCGACGTACTCACGAACATGCGTGTTGGTGAGTCCCGCCTCGTCGAGCACCCGCTCCACATCGACCATCAGTCTGAGCCTTTCGCGTCCGTTTGGGTGGGGGCACGCTACCTCACGCCTAGCGCCCCGATTCCCCGTGTGGCTTTTCGCCTGAACCGTGGACACCGTCGTCCGCGACAGGAGCCACCATGACATTCGGACGGGGTCGATCGCACATCGGGGAGGGCAGATGTGCGCCATCGCACGACGATCCCCGAATTGGATCGTTCGAACGAATCAGTCCCCGATGTAGGACATGACGTGCTTGATCCGGGTGTAGTCCTCGAGGCCGTACATCGAGAGGTCCTTGCCGTAGCCGGAGTGCTTGAAACCGCCGTGCGGCATCTCGGAGACGAAGGGGATGTGGGTGTTGATCCACACGACCCCGAAGTCGAGCTTGCGGCTCATCCGCATCGCCCGACCGTGGTCGGCGGTCCACACCGAGGAGGACAGCCCGTACTGGACGCCGTTGGCCCAGCGCAGCGCCTCACCCTCGTCGCTGAACTGCTGGACGGTGATGACCGGGCCGAAGATCTCCGTCTGCACCTGCTCGTCCTCCTGGCGCAGGCCGGAGAGGACCGTCGGCTCGTAGAAGTAGCCGTGAGCGCCCTGCTGACGACCGCCGGCGTTGAGCTCCGCATGGTCGGGGAGCCGATCGACCATCCCGACGACGCGGGCGAGCTGGTCGGCGTTGTTGAGCGCTCCGTAGAGGACGTCCTCGTCGGGCCTCCCCGTCTTGGTGCTGCGCGCCTGCTCGGTGATCGCGGCGACGAAGTCGTCGTGGACGCCTGGTGCCGCGAGCACGCGGGTGGCGGCCGTGCAGTCCTGGCCCGCGTTGTAGTAGCCCGCCACGGCGATGGCCTCGGCCGCCTTCGCGACGTCCGCGTCGTCGAAGACGATCACGGGCGCCTTGCCGCCGAGCTCGAGGTGCACCCGCTTGAGGTCGGTCGCCGCGCTTCCGGCGACCTCCATGCCGGCCCGCACCGAGCCGGTGATCGCCACCATCTGCGGGGTCGGGTGCGCGACGAGGGCCCGACCGGTGTCACGGTCGCCGGTCACCACGTTGAGGACGCCGGGCGGCAGGAACTCCTGGCAGATCTCGGCCAGCAGGGTGGAGCTCGCAGGCGTCGTGTCGCTGGGCTTGAGCACCACGGTGTTGCCGGCAGCGAGGGCGGGCGCGATCTTCCAGATCATCATCATCAGCGGGTAGTTCCACGGGGTGACCTGGCCGACCACGCCGATCGGCTCACGCCGGATCCAGCTCGTGTGGTCCTCGAGGTACTCCCCCGCGCTGCGCCCCTCGAGCACCCTGCTCGCGCCGGCGAAGAAGCGGAAGTGGTCCGAGCTCGGCGGCATCTCGTCGTCGAGCATCGCCTGCATCGGCTTGCCGGTGTCGCGGACCTCGACGGCGGCGATCTCCTCGGCGCGCGCGTCGATGGCGTCGGCGATCCGGAGCAGCGCGGTCGCGCGATCCTTCGGGGTCAGGTCGGCCCAGCCCTCGAACGCCGCGTCGGCGGCCGCGTAGGCGCGGTCGACGTCCTCGGCGCCCGACATCGGGGCGTGGGCATAGACCTCGCCGGTGCTGGGATCGATGACGTCGTACGTCGCGCCGCTCGCGGCGCCGACGAGCTCACCGTTGATGACGTTCGTGAAGGTCAGGTCGGCCATGCGGAGACCCTATCGTCGTTCCGCGACGAAATCATGGGGTCTTCACGGGTGATTTGCTGCGGATTCCGTCGCAGAAGGTGGCTATGACCACGGATTCACTTGCATGAGGCGGGGTGGATGGACGACGATGGCCCCATGGACCATTCCGAGCTCCAGCGCGCCGCCAAGGACCACCTCTGGCTCCACTTCTCCCAGCACGGACGTTATGCCGGGGACGGACCCGAGCACGACGTCCCGATCATGGTCCGCGGCGAGGGTGCCTACCTCTACGACGTCCACGGGAAGCGCTATCTCGACGGGCTCGCCGGGCTGTTCGTCTCCCAGCTCGGCCACGGGCGCCGCGAGCTCGCCGACGCGGCGGCGAAGCAGGCCGAGACGCTGGCCTTCATGCCGTTGTGGTCCTACGCACACCCGTCGGCCATCGAGCTCGCCGACAAGGTGGCGTCCTACGCCCCGGGCGACCTCAACCGCGTCTTCTTCACCTCCGGCGGCGGCGAGGCGGTCGAGTCGGCCTGGAAGCTGGCCAAGGACTACTTCAAGCGCGTCGGCAAGCCGCTCAAGCACAAGGTGATCAGCCGCGCGATCGCCTACCACGGCACGACCCACGGCGCCTTGTCGATCACCGGCCTGCCCGGGCTCAAGCAGCAGTTCGAGCCGCTCGTGCCGTCGACGTTCCGGGTGCCCAACACCAACCTCTACCGCGCTCCCGCGGGGACGGCCGGTGCTGACGGCACCGACGCCGAGGCGTTCGGCCGCTGGGCCGCCGACCAGATCGAGACGGCGATCCTCAACGAGGGAGCCGACTCGGTGGCGGCCGTGTTCCTCGAGCCGGTCCAGAACGCCGGCGGGTGCTTCCCGCCGCCGCCGGGCTACTTCGAGCGGGTCCGCGAGATCTGCGACGCCCACGACGTGCTGCTCGTCTCCGACGAGGTCATCTGCGCCTACGGCCGGCTCGGCGAGATGTTCGGCGCGACCGCGATCGGCTACCAGCCCGACATCATCACCTCGGCCAAGGGCCTGACGTCCGGCTACGCCCCGCTCGGCGCGATGATCGCCTCCGACCGCCTGTTCGAGCCGTTCGCCGAGGGCAAGGCGATGTTCGCCCACGGCTACACCTTCGGCGGCCACCCCGTGTCGACGGCCGTCGGACTGCGCAACATGCAGCTGTTCGAGGAGGAAGGGATCCTCGCCGGCGTCCAGGACCGCGCGCCGGCCCTGCGCGCGACCCTCGAGCGCCTGCTCGACCTCCCGATCGTCGGCGACGTCCGCGGCGAGGGCTTCTTCTACGGGATCGAGCTGGTCAAGGACAAGGCCACCAAGGAGTCCTTCACCGCCGAGGAGTGCGAGCGCATCCTCTACGGCTTCGTCTCCAAGGGCCTCTACGAGGAGGGCCTCTACTGCCGCGCCGACGACCGCGGCGACCCCGTCATCCAGCTCTCCCCGCCCCTCATCTGCACCCAGGAGCACTTCGACGAGATGGAGCAGATCCTCCGCTCCGTCCTCGACAAGGCCTACACCCTCATCTGACCCCCACGAACCCGCACACTTCGGTCGCCGAACTTGCAAGGTTCGGTCGCCGAGTCCGCGAGGTTCGGTCACCGAGTCCGCGAGGTTCGGTCGACGAGTCCGCGATGCTTGGTCACCAGGGACGTCGCCGGTCCGGGCCACGGGAATACACCCGTCGCTCGAGCTGCTGCGGCGCCCGATCAGCCCAGTACCGCGCCAGCTCGCCGAGCCACAAGGCGCGCCCGGCGTGACTGAAACCGTCCTTGCGTACGACGACGATCCCCCAGTCCGCGTCCGCCAGCGCATCGCGACGGGCGCGGTCATGAGCGCGATCGCCGTCGGAGGAATGGTGTTCCTCCCCGTCGTACTCGACACCGATCCTCAAGTGCTCGTAGGAGTTCTCCACCTTCACCGGACCCCAGCCCGGCAGATCGACCCACGTCTGCGCGGCTGGCATCGGGTAGCCCTCGTCGTAGATGTCGATGCCCACCCAGGACTCGGGCTGGGAGTCACGGCCCGGCTGAGTCAGCGGCGTGAGCTCTCGCAGCTGTACGACGCCACGGCGACCTGCGAACCGGGGAAGCTGCGCCACCAGCTCGTGCTCGGTGATGCCGAACTTCTCGCGGAACGCATCCATCGCCCCGATCGCGCGGTGACGCCCGCGGAGGCAGCCAATGTCGCATGCGGTGCGGATCGGCGAGGTGACCAGGACACCGCCGACCCGGACGATGTCGGCCGGTCTCAGATCACGCTCGCCGCCGAGCACCCCCCGGCGTCTCGTCGCCGTCGCTCCGACCGACACCACCTCGAGCTTCGGCGGCACTGCCAGCTCGGCGTACTCCAACACGTCGATCCCGTGGAGCGCCGCAGCGGACCTGTCGACGACGACACAGTGCGGGGGAAGGACCTGGGCCGCAGCGATGGCGCGCGACTCCGGTGTATCGACCCAGGACGCGGCGACGTAGACGCCGTACAAGATCGACTTGACCTCACCGGTGCGGATCATGCGGCGGAGCCGGCCGGGAGAGACCCCGAGCTGCTGGGCTCCAGAAGCGGTGAGCGCCCTGTCTTGTGGGAATCGCTGCTGCATGCCGCGACCCTGCCCGCCCGAACGACTCGCGAGACAGAGTCGAAGAGCAGGCCTGTGGACAGGGGGCGGACCCCGCAATCTCGGTGACCCAAGTGGGCGGGTTGGGCGACCGAAGTGTGCGGGTTCGGCGACCGAAGTGTGCGGGTTCGGCGACCGAAGTGTGCGGGTTCGTGGGTCAGCGGGTGGCGAGGGCCTTGGCGCGGCGGCGGGAGTTGACCTCGCCGACGAGGACGATCGTCAGGGAGATGACGAGCATCAGGGTGCCGACGACGTTGACCTGCATGGGGAGGCCGACGCGGGCGACGCCCCAGACGTACATGGGGAAGGTGACGTCGCTGCCGGAGTTGAGGTTGGTGATGATGAAGTCGTCGAACGACAGCGAGAAGCTGAGGAGCGCGGCGCCGAGGATGCCGGGGAGCACCAGCGGGAAGGTCACCCGCCAGAACGTCTGGGACGGGGTCGCGTAGAGGTCCGAGGCGGCCTGCTCCAACGTGTCGTTCATGCCTGCGAGCCGCGAGCGCACCGTCACCACGACGAACGACAGGCAGAACATCACGTGGGCGATGAAGATCGTCCAGAAGCCGAGCTGCCCGGCGAAGCCGCCCTGCACGAACAGGGTGAGCAGCGAGGAGCCCATCACGATCTCGGGCGCCGCCATCGGCAGGAAGATCAGCACGTTGGACGACGACCGCCCGAAGAAGTCCCATCGCACCAGGGCGAATGCCGCCATCGTCCCGATGATCGTCGCGACCGCGGTCGCGAGGAATCCGATCCGGATGCTCAGCCCCAGCGAGTCGCACATCGCCGGGTCGTCGCACGGGTTGAGCCAGTTGTCGAGCGTGAAGCCGTCGAAGCGATAGACGTTGCGGGTCGACGGGTCGTTGAAGCTCATCAGCACGACGACGAAGATCGGCACGAACATGTAGACGAGCACGGCGAGCCCGAGGACGAGGACCGCTCGCTCCTTCAGCCAGGCCATTAGAGGAGCTCCTCCGTCCCGGCCTTGCGGATGTAGACGAGCACCATCACCAGGATGCCGACCATCAGGATCATCGACAGCGCCGCAGCCGTGTTGGGGTGACCGGCGTCGGTCGCCTGGAGCTGGATGACGTTGCCGATGACGTTGGTCTCGGTGCTGCCCAGCAGCTCGGCGTTGATGTAGTCGCCGGCCGCCGGGATGAAGGTCAGCAGCGTCCCCGACACGACCCCCGGGAGGGAGAGCGGCCAGGTGACCTTGAAGAACCCGACCACCGGGTTGGAGTAGAGGTCACCGGACGCCTCGATCAGCCGGTGGTCGATCTTGTCGATGCTCGCGAACAGCGGCAGCACCATGAACGGCAGGAAGTTGTAGGCCAGGCCCATCACGACGGCGAAGTGGGTCCCGAGCAGCCTGCCGTCGTCGCCGAGGAGATGCAGGAACTGGAAGGTGTCCACGATCCAGCCGTCGTCGGCGAGGATCAGCTGCCACGACAGGGTCCGCACCAGGAAGCTCGTGAAGAACGGCGCGATCACGAGGACCAGCAGCAGGCTCTTCCACCGCCCGGACTTGAAGGCAATCGCGTAGGCCAGCACGTAGCCGAGCACGAGGCAGATCAGCGTGGCCGCGGCGCTGTAGGCGATCGCGTGCCACAAGGGCTCCCAGTAGTCCTGGACCGCATCCACGTAGTTGCCCACGTGGTAGGTCATCTCCCAGCCTTCCTTGTCCGAGCCACCAGGCTCGTACAGGCTCGCTGCCACCAGCGAGTAGAACGGGATGACGAAGAAGAGGGCGAGCACCAGCACGGCCGGCGCCATCAGCAGGTACGCCGTCAGGCCCTTCCGCCGATCGGTGTCGGCCATCAGACGGCCTCCTCCGCCCCCGCGTTGACGTCCTGGGAGTGGTCGAGCAGGAAGGCGTACTCGGGGCGCCACGACAGCTCGACCGGGTCGCCCACCCGGAAGATCCGGTCGCGCCCGGTGTTCTGGGCGAACACCTGGAGCTCCTGGCCCCACGGCATCTTCACGAGGTACTGGGTGCTCACGCCGATGAAGCTGACGTCGGTGACCACGCCGCCGGGGACGGTGTTGCCCGGCGCGTCGAGCTCGGTGCCCGCTGCACCGATGAGCACCTTCTCGGGCCGGATCCCGATCCACCCCTTGCCGCCGTCGGTGTGGGCTCGCGCGGCCGGGACCGACACCTGGATGCCGTGCATGTCGACCGTGACGACGTCACCCGCCGTCGACGTCACCGTCCCCTCGATGAGGTTGGACTGACCGAGGAAGTTGGCGACGAACGTGCTGCGGGGGTTCTCGTAGAGCTCACCCGGTGAGCCCATCTGCTCGATGACACCGGCGTTCATCACCGCGACCGTGTCGGCCATGGTCATGGCCTCCTCCTGGTCGTGGGTGACGTGGATGAAGGTCAGCCCCACCTCGACCTGGATCCGCTTGATCTCGATCTGCATCGACCGGCGCAGCTTGAGGTCGAGCGCACCGAGCGGCTCGTCGAGCAGCAGCACCTCGGGCTCGTTGATGAGCGCCCGGGCCAGCGCTACCCGCTGCTGCTGACCGCCGGAGAGCTGGGCCGGCTTCTTGCGGGCCTGCGCCTCGAGCTCGACGAGCTCGAGCATCTCCTTGACCTTCGCGTCGACCCCGCCCACCTTGCGCCGACGCAGGCCGAACGCGACGTTCTCGTAGATGTCGAGGTGCGGGAACAGCGCGTAGTTCTGGAAGACGGTGTTGACCGGCCGGCGGTAGGGCTTGGTGGCGGTGATGTCCTGCCCGGCGAGCGTGATCGTGCCCGACGTCGGCGTCTCCAGCCCGGCGACCATCCGCAGCGTCGTCGTCTTGCCGCACCCCGACGGCCCGAGCAGCGCGAAGAACGAGCCCTTCGGCACGTCGAGGTCGAGCGACTGGACGGCGTGGAAGGAGCCGTAGGACTTCGAGAGCGCGCTCAGCCGCAGCCCGTCGTACGACGACCGCGACGCCGGCGCCGCCTTGGCCGGGTCATCGGTCGTCTCAGCTGGAGATGACATCGGCCCACTCCCCTTCGTACTTCTGCTGTTGCTCGTCGTCGAGGCTCATGAAGTCCCAGGTGTTCGACAACATGTCGGAGTCCGGGAAGATCAAGGTGTTCTCTGCCAGCGAGGGGTCGATCTCGAGCATCGCCTCCTGGGCTCCCTGGACCGGGCAGATGTAGTTGACCCAGGCGGCGAGCTTGGCCGCGACCTCGGGCCGGTAGTAGTAGTCGATCCAGGCCTCGGCGTTGGTCTGGTGGGTCGCGTAGTTCGGCACCATCATGTTGTCGCTCCAGAGCGCGAGGCCCTCCTCGGGAGCGACGAACTTGAGGTTCGGGTTGTCGTACTGGGCCTGGATCACGTCCCCGGACCACGCCTCGCACGCGACGAGCACGCCCTGGGAGAGCTGCTGAAGGTAGTTGTTCCCGGCGAACTGACGCAGATGGCCGTCGTCCTTGACCTGCTTGAGCCGGTCCAGCGCGTTCTCCCACTCGGTGTCGGAGAAGTCACCCGGGTCGGCACCGACGACCTTGAGGAAGAACCCCATGGTGTCGTTCATCTCCGACAGGAGCGTGATCTTGCCCTTGAGGTCGTCGCGGGAGATGAGCTCCTCGAAGCTGCCGACCTCGTCGACGAGATCGGCGTTGTAGGCGATGCCGGTCAGGCCCGACTGCCACGGTGCGTGGTAGACGAGGTCGGGGTCCCACGCCTTGCCCTGGAGCGACTCGATGAGGTTCGCGTGGAGGTTGGGGACCTTCTTCTTGTCCAACGGCTGGATCCAGTCGAGGCCGATCATCCGCGCGGCCATCCAGTCGGTGAGGATGATCATGTCGCGGTCGATCGGCTCGCACGCCCGCATCTGGTTGCGGACCTTGGCGTAGAACTCGGCGTTGTCGTTGACGTCGACGTTGTAGGTGACGCTGATCCCGGTCTCGTCCTCGAACTGGGCGAGCGTGCCGTTCTTGTTCTTCCGCGGGTCGATGTAGCCGGTCCAGTTGCTGATGATGAGGTCGCGCTCGGAGCTGGAGACGTCCTTGGCGATGCCGCCGTCCGCGCAGGCCTGGATCGCGTCGATGCCGAACATCGGCAGCTTGAGCGCTGCGGCGCTGAGCCCGCCGAAGGCCACCACCCCGCCCCCGCGCAGCAGTCCACGGCGGGACAAGGTCGAGCGGCGCGCGGGCTGAACGGGATGGCTCACGAAAACCTCTCGGCGGATCGGCGAGTGGCCTCGGATCCTGCCACCGCTGTGGACCAGTGACAAGGGAAATCGTCGCCTAGAAACATGATTGCAACGGATTTCGCGTTTCCGGTCATCGTTGAGCACGGATGCCGAGGCGTGACACCATCACGCCATGGCCGCCGCCCGCTCCCCGCGCCCTCAGCTCGACGACGTCTCCAAGGCGATCATCGAGCAGCTGCAGCAGGACGGGCGCCGTTCGTACGCCGCGATCGGCAAGGTCGTCGGACTTTCGGAGGCGGCCGTGCGCCAGCGCGTCCAGCGCCTCGTCGACAACGGCGTGATGCAGATCGTCGCAGTGACCGACCCGCTCGAGCTGGGCTTCGCCCGCGAGGCGATGGTCGGGGTCAAGGTCTCCGGCCCCATCGAGCCGGTCGCCGACGCCCTCGCCGAGCTCGAGGAGGTCACCTACGTCGTGATGACCGCCGGGAGCACCGACATCCTCGCCGAGATCGTCGCCGAGTCCGACGAGGACCTGCTCGAGATCATCTCCGAGCGGATCCGCCGGATCCCCGGCGTCGCGTCGACGGAGACCTTCGTCTACCTGAGCCTGCGCAAGCAGACCTACTCGTGGGGAGTGCGCTGAGGCCTCAGTCCGCGGCCAGGTGGGCGTCGAGCCACGCCGGGAACTGACCGAGGTCGTCGAGCACGACGTGGGTGCCCGCGTCGTGGAGCTCCTCGGCGGTGCAGCCGCCGGTGAGGACGGAGACGCTGAGCGCGTCGGGCGCGGGCGCGCCCTCGACGTCGTGCACGTGGTCGCCGACGTAGATCCCGGCGCCCTCGCGGCGCAGCACGGCGGCCTTGCCGACCCCCCACACCTTGCCCTCGAGGTGGTCGACGTCGAGCGCGAGGTGGTCGACGTGGAGCCGCGCGTTGGGCGTGAACTTCCCGGTCACCACCACGACCCGGCCGCCGTGGCGTCGTACGGCGGCCAGCGCCTCGTGGGCGCCTGCCATGGCTGCGACGCTCTCGATGGCGTGCGCCGGGTAGAGCTCACGGAACCGGTCGACCGCCGGCTGGATCGCCTCCTCGGCCAGGTGCGGCTTGAGCATCAGGTCGAGCGGTGGACCCAGCACCGCCGTGAGCTCCTCGATCGGCAGCTCCACCCCGAGCTCGCCGGCAAGCGCGCGCAGGACGTCGCGGAAGCCGGGCGTCGTGTCGATGAGGGTCATGTCGAGGTCGAAACCCACGACCAGCTCAGGAGTCAAAGCCCAGCCCCAGCCGGTCGAGGGTGCGCAGCCAGAGGTTGCGGCGCCCGGTCTCGTCGGCGCGAGCCAGCCCGCGTCGGGTGAGCTCGATGCCGGCCCACGCCACCGGTTCGGGCGGGAACGGCACCGCCGGTCGGCGCACCATCTGCAGCCGGGTGCGCTCGGTCTCCTCGCCACTGAGCAGGTCCAGCATCACGTCGGCCGCGAAGCGGGTGGCGCCGACGCCGAGGCCGGTGAACCCCAGCGCGTACGACGACCGCCCGCCGTGGGCGCGGCCGAAGCTGGCGCTGAACCGGGTCGAGGTGTCGATGACGCCCGCCCAGCGGTGGGTGAACCGGATCCCGTCGAGCTGCGGGAAGGTCTCGTGGAAGTGCCGGGCGAGCACCTCGAACGTCGCGGGTCGGTCCTCGTGCTCGGGTTCGATCGAGCGCCCGTAGTGGTAGATCGCGTCGTAGCCGCCCCACAGGATCCGATGGTCCGGGGTGATCCGGTAGTAGTGGAACTGGTTGCCCGAGTCCGAGATCCCGAGTGCCGGGTCCCATCGGAGGGCAGCGAGCTGGTCGGCGGTGAGGGGCTCGGTCGCGAGGACGTAGTCGTAGACGGGCACCGTGGTGAGCCGGAGCCGCCGCAGCAGCGGGCGGAAGACGTTGGTGGCGAGCGCGACCTGGCGGGCCCGCACGAGGCCGCCCGGCGTCTCGACGACCATCGTGTCGCCGTCGCGCCGGATGCGGGTGACGGGCGTCGACTCGGCGATCCGCACCCCGCGTCGCTCGGCCGCGTCGGCCAGGCCCCAGGCCAGCCGGGCCGGGTCGAGCACGGCGCACTCCTCGGCCCCGGAGAGCCGGCCGGCGAGATAGGTCGGCGAGTCGACGACCTCCCGGACCGCGGCGGCGTCGAGGAAGCCGGGCTCCGAGGGCTCCAGCCACTCCACCTCGTGCGGCCGGGTGGCGACCGCGAGGGTGCCGGCCCGCTGGTAGCCGCAGTCGATGCCCTCGGCGGCGATGGTCTGCTCGATGGCGTCGAGGTTCTCCACTCCCATCCGGGCCAGCACGTCGTACTCCTCGGGCCAGCGGGCCCGGCCGTTGCTCTCCCCGTGGGTCAGCGAGGCCTCGCAGAAGCCGCCGTTGCGCCCGGTCGCGTGCTCGGCGATCCGGTCGCCCTCGAGGAGGAGGACGTCGCGTCCAGGCTCCCGTTCGACGGCGCGGAGCGCCGTCCACAGGCCGCAGAAGCCGCCCCCGACGATCACCAGGTCCGCCGTCGCGTCGCCGCCGACCGCCGGTCGCGCCGGAGGCCGCAGGGGCGTGTCCAGCCAGAGTGGCCGGAGGACCGAGCCGGCGAGTGAGTCCACCCGCCGGATCGTAGATCAAGCCTCGTGATGCGTTCCGCGCAGCAGCCTTCCCGAGGAGGGCTCGCCCCGGTCAGGCCGCGCGGGCGAACCAGCCGTCGATGAGCATCGTGGCGGTGCGGTCAGCCGCGCGCTGCGCCTGGCGCAGGACCTCGGCGTCGCGCTCCATCCGCCCTGGCACCGGGTCACCCGGACCCGGCGCGAGGAGCAGCGTCTCGACCCCGAGGTGCAGTCCGGAGGCGATCGCTGCGCGCTCCTCGGCGTACCGCTCCGGACGGGCTCGGTACGACGACGCCAGGTCGGGGTTGAGGCGGCGCAGGTAGCGCTCGATCATCGCGTCGGCGGGGCCCCAGCCGGGAACGTTGCCGGCGGGTCGGGTGGCGAGCACGATCGCGTGGGTGGCCCCGAGGTCGCGCGCGGTCGCGACCGGGACCGCGTCGGAGATCCCGCCGTCGAGCCAGCGCCGGTCGCGGAAGTCGACGGGCGGGCCTCCGACCACGGGGAGGGTGCTCGACGCCTGGAGCGCGCGCAGCAGGGCCGCCGGGTCGGTGTGCTCCTCGAGCGCGACGGGCTGGGCGGTGGCGACGTCGGTCGCGACGGCGGCGAACCGGATCAAGGGGCGGGCGAGCGCGCGCCGGGCGAGGTCGAGGAGCTCGTCCGTGGCTGCGACGATCCGGGCCGCGTCGACGGCCGGTCCGGCGCGGGTGATCAGCCGGCGCGGGTCGGCGTACTCGCGCCGACCGGCGAACACCTCGGCATACGACGTCGCCATCGCGTCGGCGGTGCCGGCGACCACCGCCGCGCCGTTGACCGACCCGGCTGAGGTGCCGACGACGAGGTCGAGGCACTCGGTCACACCGGCTCGTTCGAGCGCCGCCGCCATCGCCGCGGAGACCACCCCGCGCATGCCGCCGCCCTCGATCACCAGGGCGAGGGTGGCGCTGTCCGACCGGTCACCGGCCAGCCGTCGCCGGACGAGCCCGGCGACGTCGAGGAGCTCGGGCTCCGGAGCGACGTCCTGACGGCGGACCTTCCAGCGTCGAGCAGCCGCCCTCACGAGGACACCTCCGTCGAGCGCGCGGCGATCGAGGAGTCGCTCCGCTCCGGATCGCGGACGTAGAGGTTGATGAGGATGCTCGTCATCGCTGCCCAGACGCACCACAGCGAGACCACCGCGTTCTGGTCCAGCCAGGCCAGCAGGGCGACCACCACGAGGTTGCCCAGCCCGAACCAGCGCAGCTGGGCCGCCCGCGCGAAGATCGCCGGCGCGCAGGTAGCGACGACGTAGGCCGCCAGCACCACCTCGTCGTACGGGACACCGGGGCTGTAGGCGATGTGGTGGCCGTCGATCCGCCGGGCGACGTCGCCGACCCCCAGTGCCGCGAGGTCGACGACCGCCGCGCCGAGCCCGGCGAGGAAGAAGAGTCGCGCCAGGTTGCGCGACCGGACCAGCCCGAGCCGGAGGAACGCGTAAGGGACGAGGACCGGCACCAGGCCCAGGGCGATGACGAGGTAGACCCACGCCGCCGGGTCACCGACCTGGTCGGACACGTGGCCCTGCAGGTTCCACCAGACCAGCGTCTCGATCAGCTGGTGCACGCCGAACACCAGCGGCAGCGACGCCAACGCGACCTGGTCACGGGTGCGGACGTTGCGCAACGTGTCGATGCCGACAGCGGTGATCACCACGCCGGCAGCGAGGTCCATCTCCGGGGAGAAGCACATGGGGAGCCGTCCTGCGCTGGTCGCTTACAAAGTCGTGGAAATGTAAGCACGAGGTGGGCAGTGGGAGCAACTGCGCACGTCAGCCGCGATACTGAGGAGAACCGGATCCGGGCCGACTGCAGGCCGAGGGCAGGGCGAGAGGTCGACGAGCGTGCGAGGCAACCAGCTGCGTGGTCGCATCCTCGAGGCCGCCACCCAGGTCCTCCGCGAGGGTGGCCCGCGGCCCCGCCTCATCACCTCGATCGCCGAGCGCGCCGGCGTCTCCCGCCCGACGCTCTACAAGTACGTCGGCGACCGTGACGCGATCTACGACGCGCTGCTGCGGATCGAGCTCGAACGGGTCATCGACGACATCGCCACCCGGGCCGAGCGCTCCGAGTCGCCGCGCGACGACTACATCGACGTGATCGTCGGACTGACCCTTCAAGCCCGCAACCACCCGGCTCTCCAGGCGGTGCTGGCGAAGCATCCCGAGATCGTGGCCTCGCACCTGCCCCGGGTGCTGCCGCTCGTCCTCGACATCGCCCTGCCCCGACTGAGCCCGGTGCTCGAGGCCGGCGCCGCCGAGGGGCGCTGGCCCCAGATCGACCCGCGGGTCGCGATCACCTGGACGGCGCGCCTGACCACGGCGCTCGCGGTGATGCCCCTCCCGGAGGACTCCGCGGAGGCGGACCTGCGCCGCGAGGTCGGCGCCCTGCTCGACGTCACCCAGTCGATCGCGGCGCGAACCCGCACCGACGGGTCCTAGGGGACCAGCACGACCTTGCCGACGTTGCGGCGCTCGGCGAGCATCTGGTGCGCCTCACCGGCCCGGTCGAACGGGAACGCCTCCGCCACGACCGGCTGGATCGTGCCGTCGGCGATCAGTTCGCGCAGCGGCGTGATCCACGGCTCGAGCGTGCCGGCGTCGTCCCAGAGCGCCAGCATGTTGAGCCCGATGACCGCCTTGGAGACCGACATCTGCTTGACCAGGTTGAAGCGCGGCATCCGGATCATCGTCTTCGCGGCCTGGAGCAGGTTGCGTCCCGCACCGTCCATCACCGACGACGCCCCGAAGGCGACGAGGCGGCCGCCCGGCCGGAGCAGGTCATAGCTGGTGCGGAAGCTGGGCCCGCCGACCGCGTCCATGATGACGTCGTACGGCGGCAGCCCGCGGTGCCAGTCCCGCTTCGTGTAGTCGTGGGCGACCTCGACGCCGAAGCCGCGCACGGCGTCGTGCTTGCCGGGGGACGCGGTCCCGTGGACCTCGGCCCCGATCCGGCGGGCGATCTGGGTCGCAGCGATGCCGACCCCGCCGGCCGCCGCGTGGATGAGGACCCGCTCGCCGGGCTGCAGCGACCCGTAGCGGACCAGGCCCGCCCAGGCCGTCGCGTAGTTCACCGGGATCGCGGCGCCCTGCTCGTAGGAGAGCCGGTCGTCGAGGGCGACCACGTCGCGGGCACCGACGACCACCTTCTCGGCGTAACCGCCGAAGCGCGTCCCGGCGAGCACGCGGTCACCGACCTGGACGCCGGTCACGCCCTCGCCGACAGCGGTCACGTCGCCGGCGACCTCGTAGCCGACGACCATCGGCGGCTTCGGCGCATCGGGATAGAAGCCGACCCGCGCCATGGTGTCGGCGAAGTTGACTCCCGACGCCCGCACGTCGACCGCGACCTGCCCCGCTCCGGGCGGGCCCGGGTCGGGTCGGTCCTGGACCTCGAGCACGTCGAGTCCGCCGTGCTTGGTGATGACGACTGCGCGCATGGCCCGGACGCTAGCGGGATCCGCCCACGCGGGCGTCCTCCCAGGGTCGGACGTCAGCCGAGCACGGGCCGCCGGCCGGCGGTCAGCTCGGTCAAGGTGTCCTGCATCGCGCTCTCGATCCGCGCGGCGAAGGCGCCCGCCGACTCACCGTCGACGGAGTGCATCGCGGGCAGCACCACGGTGACGAGCTTCGTCGGCAGCGGGAGATAGGGCACCATCCCGACGGCGCCGACGTTGACGCCCCACGGCAGCGAGACGCTGACCGGTAGGGCCTTGATCCGGAGCAGCTCGGGGAGCCGGAGCGCCCGGGCGATGCGCTGGCCGTCGCTGAGGACGAGGAGGGACTCCCCGGCTCCGGCGGTGACGACCGGGACGACCGGGACGCCGTGCTCGATCGCGGTCCGCGCATAGCCCGTGCGACCGGCGAACTTGATCCGGTTGCGCTCGGACGTCGCCTTGGCCGCCTCGACGTCGCCGCCGGGGAACACGGCGACGTGCCGCGCAGCAGCGAAGGCGGCGTCCACCGCCTCGGCACTGCCGGGGACGCATCCGAGCGGCTCGATGAACCGGCCGACCCCGAGGGTCCACGCGATCTGGTGGACGAGGAACGTGACCCCGCGCCCGTCGGACATCCCGTGCAACGCCCGGGCGAGGGCCATCACGTTCAGGTCGACGATGCCGCCGAACCCGTGGTTGGACACGATGAGCGCCGGACTGGCCGGCAGCGAGGTCTCCCCGCGCACCTCGTGCCGGTGATAGGTCCGCAGGTAGCGGTCCAGCAGCGCCAACGGCAGCCGCGGCAATGCGCCGTCTCGTCTCGTCTCCATCGGACCCCCACAACTTTTCTGACGATATCGTCAGTTATCGACGATAAGTCGGTCAACTCGGGATCGCCGCAGCGCGCCCCTTGACCTCGGCCCAGGGGAACCGCTGTCGGAGCGTGGCTCCGCTGGGGACGCCCTCCTGCTCCTTCGCCCACGCCGAGTAGTCGGCGAACGAACCGGTGCTGCCCGGCGCGCGGAGGTACGACGCGACGATCGCGACCACGTCGTCGTCGGACCAGCGTCGGCTCGTCGAGCGGGTGGTGTTGGTCGGGACGCCCGCCCGCTGGCAGGCCTCGTTCCACGAGCCGAAGCGGCGGATCAGCAGGGCCGGGGAGGCGGCGGCGTCCCGGCCACGCTGCCAGGCGTCGTACGCCCCGGCGGTCAGCGGGGCGCCGAGCTCGGCGGCTGCGGCCGCGACCGCGGCGACGAGGACCTCGTCGGAGTACTCCGGAGTGCGCACGCGCGCGCTCACTGCCCGCGGATGGCGGCGGCCACCGCCCCCGGGACGTCGGGGTGGAACACGCTCGGGATGATGAAGCTCGGGTGCAGCTCCTCGTCGGTGACGACCGCCGCGATGGCGTGCGCGGCCCGAAGGAGCATGTCGATGGTGACCTCCGACGCGCGGGCGTCCAGCAGGCCGCGGAAGACGCCGGGGAAGGCGAGCACGTTGTTGATCTGGTTGGGGTAGTCCGAGCGGCCCGACGCGACCACGGCGGCATGCTTGGCGGCCTCGGCCGGGTCGACCTCGGGATCCGGGTTCGCCAGGGCGAACACCACGGCACCGTCGGCCATCTCGGCGATCCACTCCGGCTGGAGGACACCGGGACCGCTGACGCCGATGAACACGTCGGCACCCTGGAGCCCCTCACGCAGCCCGCCCCGCACGCCCCGCGGGTTGGTGATCGAGGCGAGGGTGCGCTTGGCGGCCGGAAGCGTCTCGTCGTCGCCGCAGAGCAGGCCCTCCCGGTCCCAGACCACGACGTCCTCGGCCCCGCCGGCCAGCAGCAGGGCCACGATCGCCGAACCTGCCGCACCGCCGCCGGC
Organism: Nocardioides stalactiti; assembly: GCF_014180715.1. GTDB lineage: Bacteria > Actinomycetota > Actinomycetes > Propionibacteriales > Nocardioidaceae > Nocardioides > Nocardioides stalactiti. The sequence continues at coordinate 29,714 of NZ_JACEFC010000023.1, forward strand.
GACGACGATCCGGGTCGCCGAGAGGGACTTGCGCACAACGCGCAGCGCGTTGGTCAGCGCCGCCAGGACGACGATCGCCGTGCCGTGCTGGTCGTCGTGGAACACGGGGATGTCGAGGGACTCCCGCAACCGTGCTTCGATCTCGAAGCAGCGCGGCGCCGCGATGTCCTCCAGGTTGATGCCACCGAAGCCCGGCGCGATCATCTCGACGGCCTTCACGATCTCGTCGACGTCCTGGCTGGCCAGGCAGATGGGCCACGCGTCGATGTCGGCGAACCGCTTGAAGAGGGCCGCCTTGCCCTCCATCACCGGCATCGCTGCTCCCGGTCCGATGTTGCCGAGACCGAGAACGGCGGAGCCGTCGGTGACCACGGCCACCGAGTTGCCCTTGATCGTCAGCTTGGCCACGTCCTCGGGGTGCTCGTAGAGCGCCATGCTGACCCGCCCGACACCGGGGGTGTAGGCCATCGCCAGGTCGTCCCGGTTCTTGAGCGGGACCTTGCTGCGGATCTCGATCTTCCCGCCGAGGTGGAGCAGGAACGTCCGGTCCGAGACCTTGTGGACGGTCACCCCCGCGATCGCCTCGACCGCCGCCACCACGCGCTCGCTGTGGTCGGAGTCGGTCGCACTGCACGTCACGTCGAGGACCAGCCGGTCGTGCTTGGAGTCGACGACGTCCATGGCCGTCGTGATCCCGCCTGCCTCCGCGATCGTCGTGGCGACCGTGCCGACCACCGCGTAGTCGGGCGCGGCGTGCAGCCGCATGGTGATCGAGTACGACGACGGCGTGACGCTCATACCGCCTACCTAAGACCTGATCTCGGGCTACTCACAAGTACGGGGCGGTTGTGGTCGTTGTGATCGGCCCTCAGCCGGACTCGCGGATGCCGAACCGCTCGTAGACCCGGCGCAGCGGGCGCGGCGCCCACCAGTTCGCCTCGCCGAGCAGCCGCATGAGCGCCGGCACCAGCAGCCCCCGCACGATGGTCGAGTCGATGAGGACGCCGAGCGCCATCGCGATCGCGATCTGCTTCATGAAGAACACCGGACTGACCGCGAACGCCAGGAAGACCACGGCGATCATCACCGCCGCGGCGCTGATGATCCGGCCGGTCCGGGCGACCCCCTCGGCCACGGCGTCCTCGTTGGACAGGCCGGTGTCGTGGAGCTCCTTGATGCGGGCCATGACCAGCACTGCGTAGTCGGTCGCCAACGCGAACGTCACCGCGAACAGGAAGACAAGGCTGGTCACCTCGACGGCGTACGGCCCCGGATAGTCGAGCAGCTGGGTGCCGACCTGGTGCTCGAAGACGATGACCAGGATGCCGAGCACCGCCGCGAGCGTGAGTGCGTTCATGAGGAGGGTCTTGAGCGGGAGGATCACCGATCCCGTCAGCAGGAACAGCAGCACGACCGTGAGCACGACGATGAGCAGGATGACCGGCAGCGCGTTGTCGACGAGGCTGTCCTTCTCGTCGATGAACCGGGCGGTGTTGCCGGTGACGAGCAGCTCGCCTCCGGCCACATCGATGTCGCGGATCTCCCGGACCGCGTCCTGCGCGGGGCTTTCCAACGCAGGGGACGCCAACGTGACCGTCGCGTAGGCGACCCCGTCGCCGGCGACCGCGAACGGTGCGACGGCGCGGACCTCCTCGACGGACTCGATCTGGCTCGTGACAGCCAGCAGCTCGTCGTCGTCGACGTCGCCGGTGATCGCGACGGACACGCCCTCCACGAGCGCGCGGCCGTAGCTGTCCTCGATGTAGTTGTTGACGTCGTAGGACTGCTGACCTGGGGGCACGGCCTGGGCGCTGGGGCCGGTCAGGGTGGTCGAGAGCAGCGGCGCGGCGAGGGCGAGCAGGAAGGCTGAGGTGGCGACGGCGACGACGACCGGCCGCCGCATGACGGCACGTGCGAGCCGGTGCCAGCGGTCGGACGTGGCCGACACCGCCGGACCGCGCCGGATGGACAGCGCGTCGATCCTGGGACCCAGGACCACGAGCAGCGCCGGGACGACGAGGACGGCCATGAAGGCGCTGAGCACGCCGACCGTCAACCCGGCGGCACCGATCGAGTAGAGGAACCGCTGCGGCATCAGCATGAGTGCCGCCATCGCACCCGCGACGGTGAGGCCGGAGAACAGGCTGGCCCGTCCGGCCGTCTGGACCGCACGCCGGTGGGCTTCCGCGGTCCGGCCGTGCGCCTCGACCTCCTCGCGATAGCGGGACACGAGGAGCAACGCGTAGTCGACCGCGAGACCGAGACTCAGGGCGGTCGCGATGTTGAGAGCGAACAGCGAGGTGTCGACGAAGGTCGACATCACGCGCAGCGCGAAGAGGGTGCCGAGGATCGAGAGCACGCCGAGGATGAGCGGGACCGCCGCGGCGACGACGCTGCGGAAGACGAGCAACAACAGCAGGCCGAGCAGCGGGAACGCGATCAGCTCGGCCGAGGTGAGGTCCTTCCGGGTCTGGTCGTTGACCTCGTTGAAGCCGGGCGCGAAGCCGCCGTACCCCACGTCGAGCAGGTCGGAGGTGGCCCGTTCTCGAACGGACTCGTCGGCGAGGCCACCCTCGTCCTCGAGGTCGGTCGTGGTGAGCTGCGCCGGGAGGACGACGGACCTGCCGTCCTCGGCGACCAGGCCCGGGACGGGCTCCTCGAGCGGGTTCACGACGCGGCCGACGTAGTCGGCGCCGCGCATCTCCTCGGCCAGCCGTGCGACTTCGGCGACGACCTCCGGGTCCTCGATGTCGAGGACGCCGCCGTCCCGGGCGCGCACGAGCACGACCAGCCCCGGCTCGGCGCCGAAGCCCAGCGCGTCGGCCAGCACCTCGTTGGCGATCTCGCTCTCGGAGTCGGGGTCGGTGAACCCAGCGGCCTTGAGGTGGTGCTCGACGTCGTGGCCGAAGAAGCCGGCGACGGCCGCGAAGAGGAATGCGCCGAGGAGGATCTTGCGGGGGTGGCCCCAGGTCAGCCGGGAGATGGCGTCGAGCATGGCGGCACGCTAGCAGCGTCAGTTTCTCAAGGGAACTCAGTCGGCTAGGGTGGCCCGATGCGCAGGGAGGACTTCGGCGAGGCGAGCTGCACGGTCGCCCGCACCATGGACATCATCGGCGACCCGTGGACGCCGCTGGTGCTGCGCGACGTCGCGCTCGGCATCTCCCGCTTCGACGCCGTCCAGGCCAACCTCGGGATCTCCCGCAAGGTGCTCACGCAGCGGCTCCAGGCGCTCGTCGACCACGAGGTCGTCGAGCGGATCGCCTACCAGGAGCGGCCGGTGCGCTACGACTACGTGCTCACCGCCAAGGGCCAGGACCTCGCCCTCGTGCTGCTCGCGATCCAGTCCTTCGGCGACAAGTGGCTGATGCCTGGCCAGGAGCCGCTGATCTGGCACCACCTGACGTGTGACCACGACACCTCGCCCCAGATCTCGTGCCGCCACTGCGGCGGCGAGCTGCGCCCCGGCGAGGCCGTCCCGCGCCGCGGACCGGGATTCGCGGAGGACGAATGGCCCGCCGTCGGCGCGGCGCTCGACGCGGTCGCGCCCTTCCTCGAGCGATGAACAAGCAAAGTTTTACTCTTCAAGGTCACGCACCCGGGGCAGGAGTGGGCCTAGCCTGACCGGCACCCACTGCTCCATTTCGGAAGGACCCACCACCATGAAGCGCATCGGTCTGCCTCTCGGCGCGACCCTCCTCGCCGTCGGCCTCTCCCTCTCGGCGTGCAGCAGCGGCCCGCCGAGCAAGGGCGACCTCTCGGACTCCCTGGTCGAGAACGCCGGCGTCTCCGAGGACCAGGGCGACTGCGTCGCCGACGAGCTCCTCGACTCCGACCTGAGCGACGACCAGCTCAACGCGATCGCCGATGACGACCGCTCCGACCTCTCCGGCGACGAGGAGGACGAGGCCGTCGAGGTCATCGCCGAGGCCGTCACCAAGTGCCTCACCTGATCCACTGACGCATCGACGAGGGCCCGCAGCCACCTGGCTGCGGGCCCTCGTCGCGTGTCGTCGGCAAGGCCGTGCACCGGGCGTTCCGCGACGCCTGACCACGGCGCCCAGCCGCCGGGCCGTCAGCCCGCCCAGGGCTTCTCGGTCATCGCGCCACCTCAGGCCGGCGGCGTGAGCATCGGGACCAGGTAGCGACGTGCGAGCGCGGCCAGCTGCTCGTCGTCGTCGAGGTCGACCTGCGTGCTCGGGGTGAGCAGCATCGACATCGTCAACCGGACCATCAGCTCCGCGACGACGTCGACGTCGACATCAGGACCCACGTTGCCGGCGACCTGCTCGCGACGGAGCTGACCGGCGACGAAGCCCCCGACGGCAGCCAGGGTGCGGCCGCGCTCACCCATGATCGAGGGGCCGAGCAGCTGGGGCTCGTCGGTCATCAGCCCGGCCATCAGCGGGTTGCGGCGTACCGCCCGCAGGGAGCTGACGAACCCGAGGACAACCCGCTCGCCGACGTCGGTGGCCCGGCTGATGTCGGCCAGGAACTCGTCGAGATAACGGCGGAACTCGCGCAGCACGACCTGCTCGACGAGCACCTCCTTGGAGGTCACGCGGCGATAGACGGTGATCCGGGAGAGTCCTGCCCGCTGAGCCACGTCGTCCATGGTCGTGCGCTGGACGCCCTGCCGGCAGAACAGGTCGTACGCCGCGTCGAGGACGGCTGCGTCCGGCTCGTCACGATCGGCCCCCGCCACCACGTCGGCTAGGGCACGCGCGAGCAGCGACGTCGGCTCGCCGAGCCCGGGTCCGTCGACCGGTGTGCGCACCTGACCACCCTCCCATGACCCTGGGCGACCGCTGGGGCTTGTGCCCGGCGGTCGTCGCCTGATACAAAGATACGTGTTGCGTACCATCGTATCACCAGCGAAAGGGGACCAGGATGGCGGAGCTCAGCAGGAGGCGGCTTCTCATCGGCGGCGGCGTCCTCGGCGCGGCTGGCACCTTGGGCGTCGTCGCCCCTGCCGCCTGGACCTGGGCCGCCTCCGGTTCGGTGGCCGGCACCGGCACCGGGATGGACCCCAAGCTCGTCTGGGACGACGAGGCGGACTCCGTCGTCGCGGCGCTCTTCGAGCGCGGTGAGGTCGACCGCGTCAACGAGCTCCTCGCCGGCTGGACCCACAACGACCAGCCGCTCCCGGCCGGCCTCCCGGCCGACCTCCACGCGTTCCTCGAGCGGGCCCGTCAGCTCCCGAGCTGGGCCGACCAGGCAAAGCTCGCCCGCGTCTTCGACTTCTACGAGCGCCGCGGCCTCTACCTCGGCGTCCTCTACGGCCTCGGCAGCGGCATGATGAGCTGCGTCATCCCGCGCGAGGCCCGCGCCGTCTACTACTCCGCCGGTGGCGCGGACATGAAGGACCGGATCGCCAAGACCGCCAAGCTGGGCTACGACATCGGCGCCGAGAACGCCTACGCCGCGGGCGGCCAGATGATCGTGACCTGCGTGAAGACCCGCCTCACCCATGCGGCGGTGCGGCACCTGCTTCCGCAGTCCGGGCACTGGCGCGCGTCCGCTCCCGAGATCAAACCGATCAGCCAGGCCGACATCATGGTCACCTGGCACAGCCTGGCGACGTTCTCGAAGAACAAGCTGGCTGCCTGGGGCGTGTCCCTGCCCGCATCGGACGCAACGGCGTTCCTGCACCTGTGGCAGATCACCGCGCACATGCTGGGCGTCAAGGACGAGTACATCCCGGCCACCTGGGACGAGGCCGCCACCCAGTCGCGCCAGGTGCTCGACCCGATCCTCGCGCCGACACCTGAAGGCGTGGAGCTCGCGCACATCCTCGTGAACCTGGCCGCCGAGTACGACCAGGGCCTGTCCCGCCCGATGCTCGAGTCGTTCACCCGCTACACCCTGGGCAACCAGATCGCCGACTGGCTCGAGCTCCCTCCGCACCCCCCGATCGACAACGCCATCAAGGCCGGCTGGCCGCCGTTCATCAAGATGCGGGAGGCAGGCCTCGCGCTGCCGCTCCTCGTGCCCCAGCTGTACTGGACCTTCGACGAGTTCCTGAGGCGGGGCGTTCTGTTCTTCCTCAGCGAGGGCAAGCGGGTCAACATCACGATGCCCACGGGGAACAACCCGAACTACAGCTGACACTGCGACCTAGAACACGTTCTCATTTGGGGTCGTGGGCCGCTAGATTCGACGGATGTCCGGCCTGACCCTGTCGTCGTTCTCCTTCGAGGACGTACCGACGAGCGAGATCGATGCCGCGGAGGCGTTGTACGGCGGCCTCGCCGACGACGTCCGCACCCTCAACGACCTCACCATCCGCACGCGAGTCGACGCCGACGCGGTGGGCGAAGCGCGGGCGCTGCTCCAGCGGGCGGTGGCACTGCTCGCCCAGGATGCGCCGCCCGGCCCGGCGGGCATCCACTACAACGACGAGGGCCGGTCCTGGAACTGGGGCAACGCCGTTGTCGGGGTCCGCAACGCGGTCGCCCCGCCCGTGGAGCTGGAGTGGCACGACGACGGGACCGTCGGGTCCGCGTTGACCCTGGGCGCGCCGTACGAGGGTCCGCCGGGCAGTGTCCACGGCGGCGTCTCGGCGATGGTGCTCGACCACCTCATGGGAGAGACCGCGAGCGCGCGGCACTCCCGGGTGACGGTGACCGGCACGCTGTCACTGCGTTACGTCCAGCCTCTCCCCCTCGGCCCGGTGCGGATGGCCGCGCGGATCGCCGAGGAGGCCGGCCGCAAGGTGACGGTCACCGCGTGGATCTCGGCGGACACCGCGGACGCGACCCCCTCGGTCGAGGCGACGGGGTTGTTCATCGTTCCTCGCTGGGCCCAGGAGCCCGACGCTCCCAGCGGGATCGGCTCGCTGGACTGAGAGGACGGGCCTGTTCCGTCAGTGCGCGACGAGCCCGGCACCGTCGGCCGGCGCGATCTCGCTGCTCTCGAGCAACGGGGCCACCTCGAAGCACACGTCGGCATCGGGGAACTCGCGCTTCCACTCCGCCGTCTCGGCCGCGGCGGCGACCAGGGCCTGGGCACGGGAGGGGTAGGGACCGAAGCAGCGTGCGCCCTCCCCGAGCGCGATCACCACGTGCGGTCCCGACGCCTCTTCGTCCTCCCATCGCGCGAGGCAGCGAGCGAGCACCTCGACGACCGAGGGCGGTAGGACGTCGGACCGTTGCCGGCCCAGCTGGATGACGTCCGCTTCTCCCGCCGTACCGACCACGTGCAGTCGTCGTTGCGGGCGCAGTCCGCCGTTCCCCGTGTCGATGCGTGTCTCGCGCCGTGTCCCCGTCTGCATGGCGTGCTCCCCTCCCTTGTGCCGACAACCATCGCGGTGACCCGCTCGGCTGCTTTTCCCTGTCTGATGGACGTGTGGGAAGGGGGGATTCTTACGCGGTTCGGTGAAGAATTTTCGTCAACTTCCGCGGACCACCCGGGGGGTGCAGTCGACCTTCTTCTCCCTGCCCGTGTTGGTCGCGACGAACGTGTACGTCACCACCTGACCGGCCACCAGGGAGGTCCGGTTGGGCGTCTTGGTCAGGCTGATCGACGATGTCGCCTGGGTGATGCTCGCCCGCAGGTCCTCGACCTCGCCGTCCTGTGCCGGCCCCGTCGCGCGGTCGTCGTAGGCCGTCAGCGCACTGTCGGTCAGCACGTCGGTGGTGAGTCGGAGCCGGATGTAAGGCGCGGACCCCGTCACCAACGCGGCGGGCAAGCCTGTCCAGGCGATCGTCGCCGACGAGGCACCAGCGGCGACCGTTGTCGACGCGAACTCCGACGGGTCGAAGACGCCGTTGTTGTTGGCGTCGATCCAGGCGTAGAGGGTCGCGGGGATGCCGAGGTTGTTGGTGACCGGGACGTTGATCGCGGCCGCCGTGGGTCCACCTGCCGCGATCGTGTAGGGACCAGCACTCTCGTCGTCCGCGCCGGTGACGTCATCCCCGTTGGCACCCACGGTGGCTGCGCCATCGACCTCCCTGTCGACCGCATCGCCGATCATGAGCGACGCGGTGCCGGTCGTGCCGTCATAACCGCCCAACGTGTGGCGAGGACCGCCGCTGCCCAGGAGAGTCCGATAGGTGTCGGGCGCGTCACCGTAGTCGGTGGCGATGATCGAGTCCGCACATCGAGCACCGTCATTGTTCGTCGACGCCGGTCCCGCCGCGAAGACCGTCGCGGTCGCAGCGGACCCACTCGCAACATCGATCCGGTAGATCGTGCCGGTGGTGTTGTTCGAGGCGTAGAGGAAACCGTCACCATCGGCATACAAGGCGCCGTAGTAGTTGCCTGAGGAAGCCCCGTCGAGATCGCCGAAGTTCTTCACCACCATCTGAGTGAGCGTGGTGGTGTCGAAGCTGACCAGGACGGCAGGGCTCGTCAGGGGGGTCGCCGTGTCGCGCCGCATGACGCGATAGAGCCTGCCCTCGACGAACGCCCAGTCGAAGGTGAACTCGTAGGCGACCCCACCGATCGTGTTGCTGAGGGTTCCCGAGGCGACGAGTGTCGGCACTGGAGTCGTCAGGTCGACCTTGTACCAGGAAACAGAGGTGCCGTTGTCCAACGCCAGCCAGTAGAACCCCGCGTCGTCGACGTCTCCCGCGAGGAAGTTGCCCGTAGCCGGCAGGCCGGCCGGTAGGCCGACGTTCTCGGCTTGACCGTTGCTGCCGATCCGCACGATTCGGTCCTGCTGGAAGTCCCAGCCGTAGACGTAGTCGTCCAAGACGTTGTATCCGACGGCGTTGACCTGGCGGCCAGCTATGGCGGGAAGCGAACTGGAGTCTCCGGTGACCATGTCGACACCGAAGACCGAGGTGGTAGTGCTCGTGGCCGATGCGTACTGGAAGAGAAGACCATCCGCGTTGGCACCGCACCCCCAGACCGGCAACCCCGAGGTGATCATCAGTGGGTAGTCCTCGACCTCCCCCGCGCTCGAGGGCCCCGTCGGCAACTGGGTCGCGGTCGCGTCGTAACCGATTCGGAACCGAGCGTAGGAGTCGCCCGCTACCAGGCCAGGGAGGGTCGCCCAGGTCAGGGTGGCCGAGGTCGCCCCTCCCCCAAAGGTCGCGCATGCACGCTCACCTGCCTCAAAGGTGCCGTTGCGGTTGAGGTCGATCCATCCGCAGACCGTCCCTGCCTTGCTCGCGCCCGAGATCGCTACGGTGGTCGAGTACGTCGACATCGAGCTCGAGAGAGGACCCAGGCTGACCCCGGAGTCCTGTCCGTCCGTCGTCGCCGAGGTGCCGGCGTTGGGCGAGGTGGCGCCGTTGGCGACGGTCGAGTTGTCCTCGGTAACCCCCGACCCGAGCGTCACGTCGGACAGCACGGCGCGCGCGGCGTTGCCCGCGTCGTAGGACGACGGCGCGTCGCCGTAGTCCTGCGGCACTGTCACCGCGATCAGGAAGTTGTCGCCGGTCAGGTTGTCGTTGTGCGGCGGAACGGAGCCCGTGGTCTGTGTGTAGACGGCACTGAGGTTGAAGGTCAGTGAGCTCACGACGCCGTTGACGCGCACGGAACCGCAGGCTGCTGTCGCTCCCGCAGTGGGTATCTGTCCTCCCTGGGTGGCAGTGTCGCACCGGGTAGAAGTGCTGTCGTTATCGGCAGTGATCGAGCTCCCCGCGACCCGGAGGTTGCCGCCACTGAGGTCCGTCAGAGACAGGCCGCCCGTTGCCAGGTTCAGGACGACGTGGAGCTGCGAGGCCTCGATGACCGTCACGTTGTCGGCGGCGTAGAGCAGCGAGTTCCCACCGATGCCGGCCAGGTTGAGAACCGGGTCGAGCACCGGCTGGCTGAAGTTGATCGTGATGGTGCCCAAGCCCGAGCACGGGCCGGTCGACGCGCAGTCGGGGCTGTCCATGCGGTACTCCACCGCGGGCGTGCTGGACGGCAAGCCCGGAGTGAAGTCGCTGCTCACGTAGCCGCGACTTCCGATGGTCGACGCTACGTTGACCCGAGTCTGGCCGGTCGCGTTCTGGGTGACGACGAGCCCTGACGGCAGCGTCTGCGTCGCCGTGCCACCGGCGATCGTGACGGCGCCGGTGCCGACCTCGTAGGCCTCGGCCCGCTCCACTGGAGCGACCGTCGAGGTCACGCTGACGAGCACGAGGGTCAGCATGAGCACCGCCATCAGCCCACGGAACAGCCGCTCGGTAGGCGTGGCAGGACGCGGAGACCCGTGGAGGAAGGGGTCGCCAGGGCGCGCAGAACTCGACTTCACGACCCACAGACGTGAATCGAGCCCCGATCCTTACGCCACTTCGGAAACTTTTTTCAGAATTTTTTCCCGGGATGCCGGTTAGGCCTCACTTGAGGGGCATCCGGCGGGCGATCCCGTCGTCGACCATCTGCTGGAAGTGGTCACCGATCGTGTCCTCGGCTGCGCGGTAGTCGATACCGAGTTCGGCAACGCTCCGGGAGTTGTCGAACTCGAGCGGCCAGCCGACGTTCTTCTCGACGAACTCGCGGCTGTAGCCGGCCGCCGGAGCCACCAGCTTGAACGCGGCCTTCGGCACCTTCGTGTAGGGGAACGGGTAGGTCCGGCCGAAGCGCTTGCGCAGGATCTTGCCGATCTCCAGCATCGTGATCGTGCGCGCATTGGTGATGTAGCGACCGTGCGCGTCGGGCGTGAACCCGGCGGTGATGTGGGCGCGAGCGACGTCGCGGACGTCGACCATGCCCATCGCGAGGTCCGGCGCTCCGCCGGCCAGCGTGTAGTCGGTGAACGCCTTCATCGTCGCCATCGACCCCGACTTGCTGGCGGTCGTCAGCGACGGGCCGAGGACCAGGCCCGGGTGGATGGTCACCATGTCCCAGCGGTCCTGCGCCTTGCAGATCTCCCAGGCTGCGCGCTCCGCGACGGTCTTGGAGTAGGGGTAGGGCTGGTGGTCGACGCTGCTGGTGGTGTTCCAGTCCGCCTCGGTGAAGGCACCGCGGCCCTTCATGTCGACATTGTCGCCGTGGATCGCCACGACGCTGCTCGTCAGCACGACGCGCTTGACCGACTCCGTCGCGTCGACGCTCGCCAGGACGTTGCGCGTGCCGTCCAGCGCCGGCGTGACCAGCTGACGCTGCGGGTCGCGCACCTTGCCGAGCAGGAACGGCGACGCGGTGTGGATGACCAGCTCGCAGTCGGCCATCGCCTCGTCATAGCTCCCGGTGTCGAGGAGGTCGGCCTTGTACAGCGTGAGCCGACCGGGGTGCGCCTCGCCCAGCGCGTGGAGGTGCTCCAGGCCCGAGCTCTTCCCGGGGTCGCGCACCGTGCCGCGGACCGTGCGGCCGTCCTCGAGCAGGTAGCGCACGATCCAGCTCGCCACGTAGCCGGTCGCCCCGGTCACGAGGACCGGCTTGCTGGGGTCGATCGTCGTCATGCCCCGGAGCATAGGGCTCCCGGACCGCGGGCGGCTGGCTCAGCCGAGGGCGGCGGCGACGACGCCGGGTCGCGCCTCGGCGAGCACCGCGTCCCGGTCCTCGACGAGGAGGAACCCGGCGCTGATCGCGCGGTCGGTCGCGGCGACGTACGCCGTGAGGTAGTCCTCGACCGAGTCGTAGCGACCAGCCACCGCCTCCGGCGGGAGGTCGCGGGTCGAGCCGAACAGGCTGCAGAGGAACGGCGCCTCGGGCGAGGCGATCCCGGAGAGGACCTGCGTCGGAGCGTCCACGCACGGGGTGCGGACGCCACCGCGCACGTTGCCGACCTCGTCGGTCTCGTAGTCCTCGCCGACCACGGACAGCCGGTCGGCGACCGGCGGCGCGGTCGCGTCGTCGACCCAGGTCTCGAGCGCGCGGAGCCCGGCCCGCAGCACGTAGGCCTGCTGCCCCCGGTTGACGGGGTCCGGACAGCCGAGCAGCGACTCGAAGTCGCCGATCTGCCAGACGTCGGCGTGCGAGGCGCCCGCGACCTCCCAGAGCCGGAGCATCGGCCCGTCGGACTGCCGGGCGTCGACGGATCGGAACCGCGGCGAGGCCACGTCGGTCTCGGTCTGGACGAGGAGGACCGGCGTGGTCAGGTCCTCGCGGATCGGCACGGCCGGACCGGAGCGCGCGGCCAGGAGGTCGGCCGGCTCCCCCGCCTGCCCGAGACCCAGCTCGTAGCGGCCCCGGCTGTGGATGAGGAACGCGTGGAACACACCGGCCGTCGCCGCGAAGGCGTTGACGTAGGTGGTCATCGCGAACGCCGACTGCGACTCCCCGACGGCGATCCGACGGGTGATGCCGTGGTCGACCAACGGCCCGCCCGGCTCGGTGAGCCCCGCGGCGATCCGGCTGAACAGGTCATAGCTGTAGCCGTCACCCGGATGGACGAGGGCGCCGTAGCGCTCCGGGACGATGCCGCGCAGGCCCGGCGTCGGAGCGCCGCCGACCGACGGCTGGCCACCGCTCACTCCGACCTGCTGCGCTGAGACACCGACCCATCCGTGGCCGCGGCGCACGATCTCCTCGGCGAGGTAGGTGTAGTCCGGCGCCGCGTCGCTGCCGCTGCTGACGTTGAGCCACTCCACGACGACGACCCCGCTGCACCGGGTCGGGTCGCCCGGCGCGCGCACCAGCACCCGGGTCGCGTACGCCGCCTCCTCGATCGGTACGACGTCGCCTGCTCCGGTGCGCTCGAACCGTGCGGCCGTGCCGCTCGCGACGTACTCCTCCTGCCGGTAGCCCGCCGCAGCGAGGTCCGGCCCGGGCAGCACCGCCGCGAGGAGCGGGTCACCCGGGGGCAGCAGGGTGAAGGACATGCGAGAAGTCTCCTCCAAAACGAGAACACGTTCTAGAGTGCGTCCATGGACCTCGTCGCGATCGAAGCAATCCGCCAGCTGAAGTACCGCTACTTCCGCACCCTCGACCTCAAGCAGTGGGACGACTTCGGCGACTGCCTCGCCGAGGACGTGGTCGCGCGCTACGGCACCCAGGCCATGGACAAGCCGCTCCACTTCGACACCCGCGCCGACGTGGTGTCGTACATGTCGGAGAACCTCGGGACCGGAATCATCACGATCCACATCGCCAACCACCCCGAGATCCAGGTCGACGGCGACACCGCGACCGGCTCGTGGGGCTTCGAGGACACTGTCATCGTCCCCGACTTCAAGGTGACGATCCGCGGCGGCGGCTACTACCAGGACACCTACCGCAAGGACTCCGACGGCCAGTGGCGGATCGCGTCGACCCGCTACGAGCGGATCTACGAGGCGCTGACCTCGCTCGAGGACACCCCCAGCTTCAAGCTGATCGCCAACCGCTGGGACCCCTCGCTCCAGCACTGAGAGGTATGGGGACGAGGTCCTGCGGGCACCTCTCCTGGACATCGAACCCCGGGAGGCGTTATGAAGACCATCTTGTTCATCCTGCTGCTCATCGTCCTGATCGCGCTGCTCTTCAAGTTCGTGCTGCCGAGCCTGCGCAACCGCTGACCACGGTCTGGCGTGAGCGCGCTTCCAGCCGCACCGGCAGGTGACGGATGCCGGTGTGCTCGTTGGCGCGGACCCGCTCGACCGGGCCGGTGACCTCGAAGGCGCCGGCCCGGTCGAGGAGCGCCTCGAGGACGACGCGCACCGCCGAAGGTGTCGTCCGCGAGAATCTACCGGGCGAACCGGGGGTGCGCCCGCCCGGAGATCAGCGGTAGGTCGAGGTAGCTGAGGTGACCCGGCTCGGCGTCGCACACGTAGGGCACCGAGTTGACGACGTGGTTGGCCGTGGCGACGATCCCCGGGTTGCGGATCCAGCCCTCCTCCGGCGTCGGCGGCTGGAAGCCGCGGATCGTGGTGAAGGTGCTCGGGTCGCCGGTGATCTCGATCTCGTAGCGCTCGCCCTCGGGCCCGAACTCCCACGCGGGGTCGAGGTGCTCCTCCCCCATCAGCCAGTTGACCGCGAGTCGCGCGACGACCTCGCCGCCCACGACGGCCTCCCACGCGAAGCGCTGGGCCGCGACCTGACCGGGCTCGATGACGCCGATCGGGGTGTCGAGCGGCTGGGTGGCGACGGCGACCGCCTGGTCGGTGCGGATCTCGGCGTCGGCCGGGAAGCCGAGGCCGTCGAGCAGCATCCGGAGGCACTGGGTGAATCCGCCGGTGAGCAGGCCGATCATCGGTCCGCTCATCGCTGCCTCCGGCGTGCCGCCGAACAGCATGATGTGGCGGACGACGTCGGGGGCGTTGTAGGTGCGGATGTCGGAGAACTCCTCTGCCCGCACGTGCTCGACCTGCGCCGTCAGCGAGGAGAGCACGAGCGGCACCAGCTCGGTGATGCCGCCGGGGTCGATGCCGGTGCCGTGGAGGGTGACGCCAGACTCGCGGGCCGCTGCGGCGAGCCGGTCCTCCCCGGGGACCGGGTAGAACCAGCCGACCGGCGTGACCACGTTCTTGCCGGAGCGCAGGAGCAGCTCGACCTCGGCCGGGTCGGGCAGCAGGGGCGCGTAGAGGACGCAGTCCGCGTCGAGCGCGAGGATCGCGTCCTTGTCGTCGGTGGCCACGACACCGACCGGCTCGCCTCCGATCAGCTCCCCGACGTCCTTGCCGGCCTTGTCGGCGGAGTGGACCCAGCAGCCGACCAGCTCGAGCTGGGGATGCGCCAGCACGCCCTCGATCGCGGCGCGACCGACGCCGCCGGTGGCCCACTGGATGACGCGGTACGACGCTTGGTTGTTCACCCGCCGCAGGCTAGAACAGGTTCTAGTGTCGCGCCAGGTACCCGACCCGCTCAGGGTCAGGCGATCGTCATCCCGCCGTCGACCGCGAGGGTCTGGCCGGTGATGTAGCCGGCTCCAGGGCCGGCGAGGAAGACGGCCGTCGCCGCCAGCTCGCGCGGGTCGCCCTTGCGGCCCGTCGGGATGCGGCCCTGCTGCGCCTCGAGGTAGCCCGGCGGGTACTGGTCGGTCATCTCGGACTCGAAGAAGCCCGGCGCGATCGAGTTGACCCGGATGCCCTTGCGACCGGTCCACTGGTTCGCCAGGTCCCGGGTCAGGCCGTTGAGCCCGGCCTTGGACGCCGCGTAGGCGGCCTGCGGGAGACCGGCGGTGGTGATGCCGAGGACGGAGGAGATGTTGATGATGCTCGAGCCCGGCTGCATCACCCGACCGCACGCCTGGGCCATCCAGTAGCAACCGTTGAGGTTGACGTCGATCACCTGGCTGAACTGCTCGACGGTCTCGCGGGTGGCGGGCACCGCCGTACCGATCCCGGCGTTGTTGACCAGGACGTCGACCCGGCCGAACGTCGCCATCGCCTGGTCGACCAGGTTCTGGCAGGACGCGGGGTCGGCGACGTCGGTCGCAACGCTCAGCGCGCGGCGGCCGGCGGCCTCCACCAGGGCCGCGGTGTCGGCGAGCCGGTCGACCCGGCGCGCACCGAGCGCGACGTCGGCACCGGCCTCGGCGAAGGCCCGGGCGAAGGCGACCCCGAGGCCGCTCGAGGCCCCGGTGACGATCGCGACCTTGCCGTCGAGGCGGAACATGTCGAGGACGTCTGCAGACATGCGGACACCCTCCCACAAGATCTGATCATCCTCGTTGTCAGATCATATTTCTGCGCGCACCGGGCACCGAGGTCTCACCATCACCGAGAGGACCACCCGATGACCGACGTCGCGCACCCGCCGAAGACCGCCGCTCCCGACGGGCCGACCCTCACCCGGAGCATCACCGGGCGGCTGCTCTTCTTCTACGTTCTCGGGGACGTCCTCGGCTCCGGCATCTACGTGCTGATCGGCTCCGTGGCGGGCGAGGTCGGCGGCGCCTTCTGGATCGCGTTCGCCGTGGGCGTCGCCATCGCCGCGATCACCGGCCTGGCGTACGCCGAGCTGGCGACCAAGTACCCGAAGGCGGCCGGGGCTGCGCTCTACGTCCACAAGGCCTTCGACAACCGAGCGCTGGCCTTCCTGATCACGGTGTGCTTCCTCTCGGCGAGCTTCGCCGCAGCCGGGTCGCTGTCGGTGGGCTTCGCGAGCTACTTCCTCGAGCTGTGGGCGGTGCCGCCGGCCCTGCTGGTGGCCCTGCTGTTCGTGCTCCTCCTGACGGTCGTCAACTTCATCGGCATCACCGAGTCGGTGGTCGTCAACATGATCATGACCTTCGTCGAGATCGCCGGGCTCGCGATCGTGCTCCTCATCGGCGTGTGGCACGTGGCCGAGGGCGGTGCCGACTTCGGGCGACTGACGTCGTTCGAGACGTCCACGACGCCGATCTTCGCGATCGTCGCCGGCGTTGCTCTCGCCTTCTTCGCGATGACGGGGTTCGAGAACGTCGCCAACGTCGCGGAGGAGACGGTGGACCCGCACCGCGCGTTCCCCCGCGCCCTCATCGGCGGCATGCTCGCCGCAGGCGTCCTCTACGTGCTGGTGGCGATGGCGGCATCCCTCGTGGTCGGGACCAACCAGCTGGCGAACTCCCCGGCAGCGCTGCTCGAGGTCGTCGAGGCGGACGTCATCCCGCTGCCCCTCGGCTTCATGACGACCCTGTTCGCGATCATCGCGTGCATCGCGATCACCAACACGACCCTGGTGGCGGTCGTGACGCAGCCGCGGATCCTCTACGGGATGGCGAACGAGGACGTCGTCCCCGGCGTGTTCGCCAAGCTGCACCCGACGCGGCGCAGCCCCTGGGTCGGGCTGGTGTTCTCGGCCCTCGTGGTCGCCACGCTCCTCGTCGTCGGCACGATCGTGGTGGAGCTGGGCGGTGGGCTGGACCTCATCTCCCGCCTCGCGACGGTCACCGTCGTGCTGCTGCTGTTCATCTACGGGCTGGTCATCGCGGCTGCGATGCGGCTCACCGGGAGGGACGAGAGCGACCAGACGTTCCACGCCCCGCGGTGGCTGCTGTCCGTCGGCCTGGTCGGCAACGTGGTCCTGCTCGGCTACGTCGTGATCGACGACCCGACCTCGGTGATCTGGTGCGCAGGACTGGTTGCGGTCGGCATGGTGCTGTTCGTCGTCGAGCACTTCCTGAACCGACGCAGGGATCAGACGACAGCCGCCTGATCAGCGCTCCGGCGCTGCCCGTCCAGGTGCACGGGCAGCGCCGACAACCCTCGCAGCACCACGCCGTCGCCGTGGTCCCAGCGCAGCTCCTCGGCCGGGCCGGCGAGCTCCATCCGTGGGAATCGCCGGAGCAGCGCGGCGAACGCGATGCGGGTCTCCAGCCGCGCCAGGCGGGCGCCCAGGCAGTGGTGGATGCCGTGGCCGAAGGCCAGGTGGTCGGCGCTCGCACGGGTGATGTCGAGCCGGTCGGGCTCGGCCACCCGCGCCGGGTCGCGGCCGGCAGCGGCGAGGTTGACGATCACCTGGACCCCCGCCGGCACCAGCGTTCCGGCGATGACGACGTCGCGGACGGCGTAGCGGAAGGTCGCGTGCGGCACCGGGGCGTCGTACCGGAGGAGCTCCTCGACGGCCTGGGGGACCAAGGAGAGGTCGGCGGCCAGCAGGTCGCGCTGCTCCGGGTTGCGGAGCAGCGCGACC
>NZ_JACEFC010000230.1 GCF_014180715.1 Nocardioides stalactiti
CCTCGAGAAGCTCACCTGACCCCGTCGAATCCGGACCTTCCTGGCTCGAACCAGGACTTGTCTGCAGAGATGTGCCGACTGGATCCAGGAAGGTCCGGATTCGACGCGGATATGGACGGATTCGCGGAGGGGCGTGGTCGGGCTTAGGCTGCAGGGACCAATCCAACACGCCCGTGGCGGGGGAAGCCGGTCCGAATCCGGCGCTGACCCGCAACCGTGGGCCGCGCCCCCTCCTGACTCGGCGGGGGAGAGCGGCGAGCCGGAGCACCTGACACGGAGCGTCCTGACGTAGTCGCTGTCGCGGAGAGCAGCGGGTCGGGCCGGCACCACCAGTCGGTTCCCTCCCGCTGCCGCAGCGGGAAGGAACACCATGTCCACCTCGAGGTCCACCTCGATCGTCCGGCGGCTCGGCGCCGTCGTGCTCGGCGGCGCCCTGGCGGTGTCCGCCCTCGCCAGCCCTGCCGAGGCGCACGGCGAGACCGACCGCACGCCGAAGGCGATCGGGGCCGGCTGGCTCAACGACCAGCTCGACGACGGGCTGCTGCACGCGGCGTACGCCGACTTCACGACGGGAGACCCGATCTCCTACGTCGACTACGGCGGCACCGTCGAGGCCGCGTACGCCCTCGAGGCTGCGGGCCGGGAGCGGCTCCTGCCGCGCATCGCCGGCGCGCTCGAGGACACGGCCGCGTCCTACATCACCGGTGCCGACTTCGGGGAGCCCGGCGACCACTACGCCGGTCCGACCGGCAAGCTGCTCTCCTTCGCCAACGACTTCGGTGGCGACGGCGCGGCGACGTCCTTCGGGGGCATCGACCTCGTCGACCGGATGGAGGGGATGACGACCGAGTCCGGCCGCATCCTCGACACCGACGCCGAGCCGCACTACTGCGGCCCGCTCGAGTCGCCGGTCCCGTGCGACTACGCCAACGTGTTCGGCCAGACCTGGGCAGCCCGCGGGCTCCTCGGCGCGGGATCTCCGGAGGCTCCGGCCGCCGTCGAGTACCTGCTCTCCGAGCAGTGCGAGGACGGCCACTTCCCGACGTACTTCGGTGCCTGCAACCCGGCCGGTCCCGACGCCACCGCGTTCGTGATCATCCTGCTGAGCGATGCCGGCTCCGACGACCCGGACCTGCAGGCCGCGCTGGCCGACGCCACCGCCTGGCTCGTGGACTGGCAGGGCAGGAACGGCGGCCTCGCCGACGACAACGGCGTGGTCAACGCCAACAGCACCGGTCTCGGCGGCTGGGCCTTCGGCATCGCCGGCCGGGAGCGCGCCGCGACCAAGGCGGCCGTCTGGCTGCGCGCTCTCCAGGTCCCCGGGCGGGGTTGTGACGCCAAGCTCAGTGGCGAGCGCGGTGCGGTCGCCTACGACGCGGCCGCCTACAAGCTCGGTCGCCGCAAGGGCATCCAGCCGCTCACGGCCGGCCAGTGGCAGACCGTCGAGGCGCAGGCGCTGCCCGCCCTCGCCCACGCTCCGGCCGCGGACTACAAGTTCGCCGTCGCGGCTCCCGAGAGGTTGCCCGCGGGCGACAAGGTCGGTGTCCAGGTGCAGGGCCTCGCCCCGGGCGAGCGCGCGTGCGTCGGCATCGGGCGCAACCTGCGGTCGGTCGTGGGCCGCGCCGACGACCGGCCGTTCAACGTCCGCATCGAGGTGCCGGCGAGGAAGGGCCCGGTCGACGTGAAGCTGTACGCCGCCAACGAGGTGGCCACCGACGGCGCCGTCGTCCGCTGACCGTGGACGGGCGCAGGATCCTCGGCCCGGTGGCCGCGACCGTCATGGTCGCGGC
>NZ_JACEFC010000231.1 GCF_014180715.1 Nocardioides stalactiti
GGCGCGCTCCTCGTGGGCGCGCCGCGCGATCGCGGCGAACTCCTCGGCGGCGTACTCCGCCTCCTGGCGTGCGGAGGTGGCCTCGGCGGCGAGCGCTGCCTGCTGGCTGGCGTAGGCCTCGGCCTCGAGCCGTTCGGCGTGTGCTCGCGCGGCCCGGTCGGCCTGGTCCTGGGCGTGGCGCTCGGCCTCCTCGCGGCGGGCGGACTCGGCGCCGGCCAGCTCGGCCGTCCGGCGAGCAGCGTCCTCGGCCTCCTCCCGGGCGGTCGCCGCGCGACGAGCCAGCTCCTCGGCCTCCTTGCGGGCCTCGCTGGCCTGGCCGGCGAGGGTGGCCTGCTCGGCGGCGAGCCGGTCGGCCTCCTCGCGCGCCCTGGTCGCTCGGTGGGCGGCTTCCTCGGCGGCGATCCGCTCGGCGGCCTGCTCGGCGGCGGCCATCTCCGCGTCGCGGCGCAGCTGGGCGGCGAGCGTCGCGACGGCCTCGGTGTGCTCACGGTCGAGCGTCTGGCGCTCAGCCTCGAACGCGAGCTCGGCGTGGGTCAGCCGGGGCACGACGACGTCGCCCTTGCGGCGCGGCCAGAGCTTGCGCTGTGGCGCGGCGTCGGGGAGCGGCTCGGCGAACCCGATGTCGAGCGCGTCGGCGATGACCTTGCGCGCTGCATCGACGTCGGTGGTGGGCGCCTCGGCGGGCTCCGGCTCGGGCGTGGGGGAGACGATCGCGCCCCAGTCGATCGGCTCCTCCGCAGTGGGCTCGACGGCCGCCTCAGGGGTCTGCTCGGCCCGGGCGGCACGCTCCTCGGCGGGCGACGGCGTGTCGCCGACGGGTGCCAACGGGTCCGGTACGACGAAGGACCCCCAGTCGACGGAGTCGTCGCCCTCAGGGGCGAACTCGTCGTACTCCCCGGTCTGCTCGGCCTTCGGCCGGCTCGCGACCCGGCTGGCGATGTCCTCGTGCGGGCCAGCGTCGTCGGGGGCTGCGTCCTCGTCGGGGAGGTCGTCGGTGAGGAAGTCGACCGGTGTCGGCTCGCCCTCGTCCGCCATCGCGTTGCTGCGGCGGATGAACTCCTCGATGTCGTCAGCGTCGAGCTCGCCGGTCTCCGGGATGTGCTCGTCCTTGCGACGCCACGGCCGCATCCGACCGCGCCCGCGGCGCGCGGGATCCAGCCCGCGCTCGTCCACGGGCTCGCCGTCGGTGGCTGAGCTCATAATCGTTGATGTTATCCGTGTCGAGGGGTTTCGTGTGACGGTTGCGGCTCGTGGGATCCGCGCCGGTACTGCACATGGGTATCGGTCGGGACATGGGTGAACCTGAGCCCGGAGTACAGACCGAGAGCCGCCGTGTTGTCTGCCTCGACGTAGAGAACGACCTCCTCCAGACCCCGGCTCGCGAGGTGGCGGAGGCCGGCGACGGTGAGCACCCGGCCGATCCCTCGTCCGTGGGCCGCGGGGGAGACGCCGAGGACATAGACCTCCCCGTGCTTCTCGTCGTGACGTTTGGTCCAGTGGAATCCGAGCAGCGAGCCGTCGTCGTCGACCGCGAGCAGCAGGCCCGCCGGGTCGAACCACGGCTCGGCCATCCGCTCGTCCAGGTCAGCCGCGGTGAGGCCGCCCTGCTCCGGGTGGGCGGCGAACGCCGCCGCGTTCACCTCGAGGAGAGCCGCCGCGTCCGCCGTCCCGAAGTCGCGGATGGTCACGCCGAGCGGCGGCTCCGCCGCCGGCAGCGGGACGG
>NZ_JACEFC010000232.1 GCF_014180715.1 Nocardioides stalactiti
TTGCGGTACCCCTCTGTTGTCAATCGCCGGTGAGGACTGGGGTCTTCCGGGGTCGTCGGGGCGCGGGTAGCGTCGGTGTTGCGGGTCCGGGAAGTGGCTGATCCGAAGTGTCGATGTGCGGGGGCAGGTCGACCGCGCTGGATATCAGAGACGCCCCGCAGTGCCCTCCCGGATCCGCGCTAGTCGTCTCGGCTTCGGCGTGTGCGTCGGCGATCAGCTGGCGGTAGATGGCATCGGAGATCCTTCGCTTCAGGCAGCGCATCGCTTCGGCGCGGGTCTTGCCGGCGGCGAGCTTGCGTCGGTAGTAGGCGCGGCCGGGCGTGTCGAGCCGGATCTGGGTGGCGGCAGCGATGTGGATCATGTGGTTCATCCGCCGGTTCCCAGCTCGTGAGAGCCGGTGTCGGACGATCTCGCCGGAGGATGCCTCGACCGGCGCTGTCCCGGTCCAGGACGCGAACCGGTTGCGGTCGGCGAACCGAGTCACGTCTCCGACATCGGCCAGCACGCGGGCGGCGACGATCGGACCCACGCCGCGCAGGTCCATCAGGGTCGATCCACTGTCCTTGACCAGAGTCTTGAGCTCCTTGGTCAGCGCCTTCATCTTCTTCTCCACCACGACCAGTTCGGCGAGCTGTTCGGCCGCCAGCCGGCGGCGGGTCTTCCCGACCAGGTCGCGGGGCCGCACCCCGGCGAGGATCGCCTTCGCCTGCCCGGTGGTGATGTCCTTCTTCGCCTTACCCGGCGTTAGTTCGGCCAGCAGGCGCTGCAGCCGGTTCGCGATCTGGGTCCGCTGTCGGCCGAGCTCCTCACGACGGTCGACCAGCATCCGTAACGACTCCAGGTCGGGGTCGTGTGCGAGCACCCGCAGCCGCTTCGCGCGGACCGCGGCGACCGCGACTGAGTGCGCATCATGGGCGTCGGTCTTGCGGCCGTGGCCGGTGTCGAGCATCCGTGCCCTGGCGGCCAGCTTGGCGGGCACATCGACGACCTGCTCGCCGGCAGCGAGGAGCCGTTGTGCCACGGATCGGCCGGCGCCGTTGCTGCCCTCCACCGCCCACACCCGCTCCGGCCAGGCCTCGACATGACGTCTCATCGCGGCGAAGCCGGCCTTGTCGGTGCTGAACCGACCAACCCTCAGGACCTGCTCGTGGCGGTCGACGACCTCGATCGTGGCGGACAGTTTGTGGGGATCGACCCCGATGACGATGTTCTCCATGGCTTCCTCGCGCGTAGATCCGGCAACGGACAGATGGCGAGGCGGGCACTGCTACTGAGAGCTGGGCAGTCCCCTCTCGAGCCACGCCCCACCGGTGCCCGGCGGCACGCAAACCGCAAGAGAGCCACACCCACAACCGCGGGTGGGCAGCCGCAAGAAGAGCATCCCGCCGAGCACCTGGACCGAGTCTGGCCGGACGCCGGTCCTACGGGAATCGTCTAGTAGC
>NZ_JACEFC010000233.1:0-732 GCF_014180715.1 Nocardioides stalactiti
CGTCGGTCGACAGGCCTCCGGCCACCTGGGCAGCCGTCGCGCAGCCCAGGGTCGCCGAGGCCACCAGGTCGCGCCCGAGGGCGCGACCGAGCAGGAAGCCTGCGGAGAACGAGTCGCCGCAGCCCGTCGTGTCGACCACGTCGATCTCGTACGCCGGCACCCACGCCGTCTCGGCGGCCGTGGCGACGTAGGCGCCCCGCGCCCCGGCGGTGACGGCCACGCAGCCGACGCCCCGATCGAGCAGCGCCTGCGCGCCCTCCTCGAGCGTGCTCGTCGCCGTCAGCCCGAGCAGCTGCTCGTCGTTGGGCAGGAACAGGTCGACCAGCGGCAGGCAGGCCGCGATCGCGTCGAGCCACATCGGCTCGCCGGGCGCCAGCATGTCGACGGACGTCGTGACCCCCGCTTCCCGCGCCGCCTCGAGCACCGCGACTGCCGCGTCGCCGAGGAACTCCGGCCCACCGAGGTGGACGTGGTCGGCTCCGCGGACCAGGTCGAGGTCGATGTCGTCGAGCGTCAACGTGCCGTTGGCGCCGATGCAGTGCCACGCCGGCCGATCGCCGTCGCCGTTGATCGGCAGCACGCTGGCCGAGGTCTGGACATCGGCGCGGGTGACGATCGGCGTGGTGTCGACACCGTTGGCCTGGAGCAGGCTGACGAGGACCGACCCGATCGGGTCGGCGCCGACGGCCGCGACCGAGGTGACGTCGGCGCCCAGCTTGCTGAGGACCACGG
>NZ_JACEFC010000233.1:762-1442 GCF_014180715.1 Nocardioides stalactiti
TCGACGAGCGCGCCGCTCGAGCCCTCGGGGATGCTGTCGACCGCCACCACGTGGACGTCGAGCACGTGGACACCGATGCAGATCACCGTGGTCATGAAGTCTCCTTCGTCTGGGCCTGCTGGCCACTCTTCTGGGCCGTGCCGTAGCTGCGCGCGATCGCGGCCGCGACCACGTCCTCCTGCTGCTTGCGCGAGAGCGTCGCGGGCTTGCCCAGCGCGAGCGCGTCGCGATAGACCGCGCACAGCCACTCGAGCAGCAGCGCGTTCTCCACCGCCTTGTCGAGGGTGGGACCGATCGCGATCGAGCCGTGGTTGGCCATCAGCGCCGCCGCGCGGGACTCGAGCGCCGCGACCACCCGGGCGGCGAGCTCGGGCGTCCCGAACGTGGCGTACGGCGCCACCCGGACCACGCCGCCGAGCAGCAGCTGCTGGTAGTGGACGACGGGGATCTCGCTGAGGCTGATCGACGCGGCCGTGCTGACCGGCGCGTGCGTGTGGACGACGGCCGCGACGTCGTACGCCAGGTAGGTCGAGAGGTGGAGATAGACCTCCGACGTGGGGACCAGGTCGCCCTCGACCTGCCGCCCGTCGAGGTCGACCACGACCACCTGGTCGGTCGTCAGGTCCCCGAGGACGGCGCCGGTCGCGGTGACCGCGACCCGGTCGCCGACGCGGATGCTG
>NZ_JACEFC010000234.1 GCF_014180715.1 Nocardioides stalactiti
GGCCGAGTCGCCAGGGTTGCGGGGCCGAGTCGCCAGGGTTGCGGGGCCGAGTCGCCAGGGTTGCGGGGCCGAGTCGCCAGGGTTGCGGGGTCAGCCGGCGAGGCGGGCGGACGCGTCGGTGACGGCGACGGCGAGGCTGGCGACGGGGTCGGCGAAGACCGGCTCGAGGGCCATCTCGGCGGCGCCGAGGAGGACGGAGTCGGTGCCGAGCCCCGGCAGGGTCAGGCGTACGGCGTCCTGGGCCGGTCGGAGTGCGCGCTCGCCCAGGCCGGTGGCGACCTCGCTGCGGCACAGTCGGAACAGCGGGAGGAAGTAGCCGCCCAGGATCACGACGCTCGGGTTGAAGATGTTGACGACCGCGGCGAGCCCGCGGCCGAGCTCGGCGGCGATGGGGCGCAGCTCACGGGGGGCGCTCGTCATGTCGTCGAGGATCTCGCCGAGTCGGGCGACCTGGTCGGCCGGGCACTTGAGCGCGTCCGCGATCGCCGGCGCGCCGACGACGGTCTCCCAGCACCCCCGGCTGCCGCAGTGGCAGGCCGAGCCCCGCGGGTCGTGGCACAGGTGACCGACCTCGCCCGCATAGCCGGCGACGCCTTCGAGCCTGTTGCCGCCGGTGATGACGCCGGCACCGACGCCGACGTTGCCGGACAGGTAGACCAGGTCGCCGACCCCGACGGCCGCACCGCGCCGGTGCTCGGCGAGGGCGCCCAGGTCGGCGTCGTTGCCGAGAGCGATGGGGATGTCGAGGGAGAGCGCGGCGAGCACGATCGAGCCGAACGAGACGTCGTGCCAGCTGAGGTTCGGCGCGTGCCGGATCAGCCCGTCGCTGCGCCGGACCAGGCCAGGGACGGCGATGCCGATGCCGAGCAGCGGCGCGGTGGTCGAGGACTGGGCGACCACCTGGCGCACCAGGGCGGCCACGGACGCCCCGACCTGCCAGGCCTCCGGATCGGCGGGGAGCTGTGCTGACGCGCGGTCCTCGATCCGTCCGCCCAGGCCGACCCGGGCCACCTCCGCGCGGTCGACACCGAGGTCGACCGCGACGACGTAAGGCCCGTCCTCGCAGATCCGTACGCCGGCCGACGGACGCCCCGCACCGCGTCGTCCGGCGGCGGGGGAGGCGTGCTCGATGAGCGCGAGTGTCTCCAGTTCGGCGACCAGGCCGGCGATCGTCGAACGGTTGAGGCCCATCCGTCCGGTGAGCTCGGCCCGGGAGACCTCCCCGGAGTCGTGGACGTGCCGCAGCAGGGTGCCGAGGTTGTGGCGGCGGACGGCCTCCTGGTTGGTGCCCGTCCCCGCCCGCGGCCCCGCAGCCACGCCTAGACCCCGGCGGCGGAGCGTCGGCGACGCGAGACCGCGTCGACGCTCGCCGCCAGCAGCAGGACG
>NZ_JACEFC010000235.1 GCF_014180715.1 Nocardioides stalactiti
CGCACGACATCCTGGGCCTCACGCCACAGGCGCTGGCGGCTGCCGCCGCTCCTGACGCCTTCGACCTGGTGGTCTGCGTCGGCAACGTGATCACGTTCGTCGCCGAGGGCACCGAGGTCGAGGTGCTGCGACACCTCGGCGGGCTGCTCGCGCCGGGAGGTCGGATCCTGCTCGGGTTCCACCTCCAGGGCGGACCTGCCACGGCGCGGGCGGTCTCGGCCGACCAGTTCGCGACCGAGGTCGGCGAGGCCGGGCTGCGGGTCGACCACCGGTTCGGCGGCTACGACCTGCGCCCCGTCGACGACCAGTACGCCGTCTGGGTGCTCAGCGCGGGCTGAGGCTCAGAACTTCTCGAGGTCCGCGCGGGTGAGGGTGTCGACGACCGGCGGGGCCGGGGGCACCGGAGCGTGCCGCTTGCTCAGGCGGACCTCGGAGTGGGCGCCACAGCCGTGGTCGAAGGAGACGACCCGACCGTCGTCGTTGGCGTCGCCGTTGGCACACACGCCGAACATCTCCGCGAGCGGACCGGCGAGCCGCACCAGGAAGCCGCACGACGTGCAGCTGTCGGGGGCGCCTTTCGCGATCGGCGCGTCCGGGCCGGCGTCGCCGTCGTACCACCGCTCGGCCGCGAGGTCGCGACCCTCCGTCGAGAGGGTCCGGACCCGGCCGAGACCGAGGTCCTTGGCCACCACCCGTACCTGCGCCTTGTCGTCCGCGTCGAGCGGGTCGTCGCCGAAGAGGTACGTCGGGACCAGGCGCACGTCGTCGTCGGCGACCGGCAGCAGGTCACCGGGAGAGAGGTCGCCGGGCTTGATCCGGTCGCGGTAGGGCACCCACGCGGGGGCCACGATCGCGTCGGCGCCGGGCAGCAGCACCACCTCGGCGACGGTCACCTTCTTCTGCCGCGAGGCGCGGGTCAGCGTGACGGCCCACTGCCAGCCGACGTAGCCGCGGCGGGTGCAGCCGAACAGGTGGGTGACCACGCGCTGGCCCTCGATCTGGTGACCGAGGTAGTCGCCCACGTCAGCAGCGTCGACGTCGTCGAGCAGCGCGGCACGGGCCTCGTCGACGGCACCCGCCGTCACGGCGTCGCTCGCCTTGCGCTCGATCGTGGTCACGCGGAGGAGTCTCCCTCATCAGGGAGGCGCTCGTCACGTCGGGTCGACCAGGCAAGATAGGCGCGTGACGTCGCTGCCGCCCCCGCCCCCGCCTCCCCGCGGGTCGGGCAGCACCCCGCCGCCGCCCCCGCCGCCGCCCCCGCCGGGTGACGAGCGGCCGCCCGAGATGGTCCCCGCCGACGTGGCGGCGGGCCGCACGGTAGGGCAGAGCGTCGGGCCGGCGGGACCC
>NZ_JACEFC010000236.1 GCF_014180715.1 Nocardioides stalactiti
CACGGCGACCGCCCTCGACCAAGGCGACTCCTGGCGGACGTGGCTGCTGGTCGGGCTGGTGGCCCTGTGGGGCCTCCGGCTCTCCTGGCACATCCACCGCCGTAGCGGTGACGCCGAGGACCCCCGCTACGAGAAGGTGCTCGGCGGTCCGCTCGCCGAGGTCGGCATGGGGGTCGCGGTCCGCAAGGTGTTCGCCGTCCAGGGCGCGGCCGTCTGCCTGGTGGCGCTGCCGGTCGCGATCGGCTCGGTGTCCGAGGCGACCTGGCCGGCGCTGGTCGGGGTCGGCGTCGCGGTCTGGCTGCTCGGCGTCGTGTTCGAGGCCGTCGGCGACGCCCAGCTCGCGGCGTACCGCAGCCGGCCGCGCGAGGAGCGACCGCCGGTGCTGGACTCCGGGCTCTGGGGCTGGACCCGGCACCCGAACTACTTCGGCGACGCTTGCGTCTGGTGGGGCATCTGGCTCGCGGGCGGCCTGGCCAGCGGCTGGGTGGTCGGCCTGGCGACGGTCATCGCGCCGATCACGATGACCTACTTCCTCGTCTTCGCGACCGGAGCACGGCTCCTCGAGCAGACGATGATGCAGCGCCCTGCCTATCGCGAGTACGCCGCTCGGACGTCGATGTTCGTCCCGCTTCCTCCCCGCCGTCGGGGGGCCGTCGACGGTGGGTCGAGGGTCGCTCGATGAACCGTCACGGGGTGCCCCCTACCCTCGTCGCGTGACCAGCAACGAGGAGATCCTCCGGCTGGCGTCGGCCGACAACTTCCGCGACGTCGCCGGTCCCGGCTATGCGACGGCCGATGGTGCCCGGGTACGGCGCGGCGTGTTCTACCGCTCCAACGAGCTACGCCTCACCGACGACGACCAGGGCACGTTGGCCGACCTCGGGCTCCGCGCCATCCTCGACCTCCGCTCGGAGATGGAGATCGACGCCCACCCCGACGTCCCGATCGACGGCGCGACCTGGCACAACTTCGACGTCTCCGGGATCCCGATGGACCAGGTCGCCGGTCTGCGCGACCGCCGGAGCGCGGTCGAGCTGATGGACGCCGTCTACACGAGCTTCGTCGACAGCGAGACCTCCCGCTCGGAGTTCTCGGGCCTGTTCCGCCAGCTCGCCACCGGGGGCCCGCAGCTCTTCCACTGCTCGGCGGGCAAGGACCGGACCGGCTGGGTGGCCGCGCTGCTCCTCCACATCGCGGGCGTCGACGACCCGACGATCGAGAGCGACTACCTGCTGACCAACGCGCTGACCGGCAGCAGCCGGGCGCGGATCGAGGCCGAGATCGCCAGCGCCCTGGGTCCCGAGCTCGTCGGCGTCTTCGGGCCG
>NZ_JACEFC010000237.1 GCF_014180715.1 Nocardioides stalactiti
GGGTCTGCTGCACGAACTGGTGACAGTTGGGGTTAGGCCGCCTGGGTGGCGGTTGGGGCCATGATCAACTCGTATTCGATCGGGGTCAAACGTCCGAGACCAGCTTGCCGTCGACGGCGGTGATAGGTCCTCTCGATCCACCTGACGATCGCGATCCGCAGCTCTTCACGGGTGGCCCACGTGCGGCGGTCCAGGACGTTCTTCTGCAGCAAGGAGAAGAACGACTCCATGGCCGCGTTGTCGCCGGCAGCGCCGACCCTGCCCATCGATCCGACCATGGCGTGCCGGTTGATCGCGTGGACGAACTTCCTGCTCCTGAATTGCGACCCGCGGTCGGTGTGCAGAACACACCCGGCCACATCACCGCGACGAGCGACAGCGTGATTCAGCGCAGCGACCGCGAGCCGGGACTTCATCCGTGAGTCGATCGAGTAGCCCACGATCCGGTTCGAGTAGACGTCCTTGATCGCGCAGACGTAGAGCTTGCCTTCACCGGTCCAGTGCTCGGTGATGTCGGAGAGCCACAGCTCGTTCGGGGCGTCAGCGGTGAACTGATGGCGGGTGACGCCGTGCTTGTCGACGACGGCACACAGGTCATCGTGGACCGGTGGTCCGGGCTTCTTGCCGTTCTTGCCGCGCTTCTTCCCGAACGCTGACCACCAGCCCAACTCCGAGCAGATCCGCCAAGCAGTCCGCTCGGCCATCGACTCCCCGGCTTCGCGCGCCTCGTCGACCAGGAACCGGTAGCCGAACTCGGGGTCGTCCTTGTGCGCGTCGAACAGGGCGTTCGCCCGGTAGGCCGCAACGAGGTCCGCGTCGGTTACGGGGTTCGCGAGCCACCGGTAGTAGGGCTGGCGAGCGATCTTGAGCACCCGACACGTCACCGCGACGGGGATCCCGTCGGCGGCCAGCTCGCGAACGAGCGGGTACATCATTTTCCCGGCAGGTTCGCCTGGGACAGGTACGCCGCTGCGCGGCGTAGGACCTCGTTCTCTTGCTCGAGGAGCTTGATCCGCTTGTTCGCTTCACGAAGCGCGTCGGACTCGTTCGCTGCCCGTGCGGCGGGTGAGGGGTTGGCGGACTTGCGGTCATCGATCGTGATCCACCGCTTCAGGCACGACGGCGAGACACCGAAGTCCTTCGCGACCTGGGCAAGAGAGGAATCAGAGTCGCGATAGACCCGGATCACGTCCTCGCGGAACTCCTTGGGAAACGCCTTCGGCATGGTGCACATCCTTCCAGCGTCGACACACATCGACGCAGATCAGATGTCACCTATCCGTGCAGCAGACCC
>NZ_JACEFC010000238.1 GCF_014180715.1 Nocardioides stalactiti
CCCTCCTCGACGAGGAGACCCCGTTGCTCGGCGAGCTCGACGTCCGCGAGCACGTCGAGCGCGCGGCGGTTGAGCACGGTCGCCAGGACGTCGACGTCCAGGACGCCGATGACGGCCGCGGCCCGGACCAGGTCGCCGGCCGTCCCGAGCTGGTCACAGCGGGACACCACGGCGTCGACCAGCGAGGGCGGCAGCTCGCCGGCCGGCACGGACGCGAGCTCGACGAGGAACAGCGGGTGGCCACCGGAGCGGTCGTACAGGTCGTCGGCGCGCTCCGACCCGACCAGCTCCACCACCTGGGACCGGTCGAGCGGACCCAGGCCGATCTCGTCGGTCGCGGGGAGCTCGGGTCCCTCCGAGGGCCGTGCGCCGGCCACGACGAGGAGCGGCACCGGGCGGCGCAGCAGGTAGCCGAGCCAGTCCGCGAACGTCGGGCCGGCGAGGTGGGCGTCGTCGATCACGAGGATCGCGCCGGTCCCGGCGGCGATCCGGCCGAGCACCGCGGTGACCGCAGCGAAGAGGGTCGCGGGACCCAGGGCGAGGTCGACACCGCGCGCCGGTCCGGCGAGGTCGTCGGTCAGCCCGAGCAGCGGCGCCAGGGTGCCGGCGTCCGGGCCGAGCAGGGCGTCCGCGTCCGGGGCGCCGCGCAGGTGGTCGGCGATCGCGGTCAGCACCACGTCGAGGGGGGCTGCCCGGTCCAGTGGCCGGCACGTCCCGGCGAGCACCAGGTCGCCCGCGCTGCGCCGGGCTCGCGTCCACGCGTCGAGCAGCGTCGTCTTGCCGATCCCTGCCTCGCCGGCGACGCGCGCGACGCGCGCCGTCCCCTCGCCGACCGCACGCCGGGCGAGGGTGTCGAGGTGCCCGGCCTGGATGGTCCGCCCGACCAGCGACTCCGGCACGGAAGGGCGCGTCGCGACCGGGAGGTCGCCGCGCAGGATCGCGGTGTGGAGGGCGTCGGTCTCCACCGACGGGTCGGCGCCGAGCTGGTCGGCGAGGACCTCCCGCAGCCCGGCGTACGCCGCGAGGGCGAGGGCCGGCCGCCCGCCGGCTGCCTGAGCGCGCATGACGGTTCGGACGGCCTCCTCGTCGAGCGGGTCGGCCTGCGCGTCCGCAGCCGCGAGGTCGAGGGCGTCTCGCCAGTGCCCGGCGTCGAGGAGGGCGTCCGCCGCCACCCGGCGGGCCCGCTGCACCAGCCGGACGGCGGCTGCGTGCTCGGCGATCGCCCAGGGCGCGTCCGTACGCGGCTCGGGCACCCGACCGCGGACCAGCGCGAGCGCGACCCGG
>NZ_JACEFC010000239.1 GCF_014180715.1 Nocardioides stalactiti
TCGCCTCGCCGCCGGAGGCGACCACGTGCTCGAGCATCGACCGGGCCTCGGGGGTCACCTCGGCGAGCCGCTGGGCGACGACCTCGAGCGGCGGTGCTCCGGGCGACCGCGGCCGCAGGCCGCTGACGCCGCCGTCCGGGCCGCCGACGAGCGCGTCGGCCGCGCCGGTGAGCGGGCGCAGGCCCTCGGGGGAGTCCCAGGCCAACGCCAGCTCACGCAGCCGGGCGACCGCGGCGACGGTGCTGTCCTTGTCGGCGTGGACGATCTCGACGACCTCGCGGTCGCTGGTCTGCCCGGCGACGACGAGCGCGTCGAGGACCGCGAGCTCGCCCCGGGTCAGTCCGTCGAGCGCCCGGGCGATCGAGGTGCGGGTCGTGGCGCGGGAGGCGAGCTGGGAGAAGTCGTGGGGGGCCGGTGTGACCAGGTCGGGTCGTGCGGTGAGCAGCGCGGCGACCTGTTCGTCCGACCACGTGCGCAGCTGGTCGGCCAGGGATCGGTGTCCCTCGGCGGCGCGCGCAGTTCTTCCCACCTGCCCCACGCTACCGACGTACGTCGTTCCGCCCCCGATCCTGTCGTACCCCGACCCCGGTGTGGTGGGATTGGTCCGGCAGGCGCGCACGGCACCCGACGTGCAGCACACGATGACGGAGCAGGAGACGAGGGCACCCATGAGTGCGATGAGCTCAGCCGGCGCAGCAGGCGCGTGGTCCTATCGGACCGGCCCGTGGTTCGCGGCATTCGGTCCGCGGGTCACCGTGCTGCTGCCCGAGTCCCA
Organism: Nocardioides stalactiti; assembly: GCF_014180715.1. GTDB lineage: Bacteria > Actinomycetota > Actinomycetes > Propionibacteriales > Nocardioidaceae > Nocardioides > Nocardioides stalactiti. The sequence continues at coordinate 776 of NZ_JACEFC010000239.1, forward strand.
GCGCGACCAGGTGATCGGTGTGTGGTCGCTGGTCGACGGCGGTGCCGGGTTCGACGAGGTGCTCGACGCGCTGCTCGCCTCCGGGCTGAGCCGGCTGCCGGGCTTCGTGCTCGTCAGCACCGACGACGGCCCGACGCGGGTCCTGCTCCGCGGCACCGGCGTGAGCGCCCACCTCGCCGCTGCCGACGAGGACGTCATGATCGACGGCAGCGCGAGCGGCACCTGGGTGGAGCGCAGTGTCGACGGGGTCACCTCCCTGTCCGTGCTGCTCGCCGATGCCGAGGCCGAGGTCGACCACGCCGACACCGACTTCGGGATCGTGACGGGCCTGGTCCGGGTCGCCCGCGTCGACCGGCCGCCGTACGTCGAGCCGGTGGAGGAGCCGGTGGAGGAGCCGGCGGTGGAGTCGGCGGTGGAGTCGGCGGGGGAGTCGGCGGGGGAGTCGACGGGGGAGTCGACGGAC
>NZ_JACEFC010000024.1 GCF_014180715.1 Nocardioides stalactiti
GGCGGCGCGGGGAGCAACACCGTCATCCAGTGACCCCGACGACGGGCGACTCGCCGGCCGACGAGGGGCCGGCCGGCGAGGAGCGTCAGGAGACCCGGTCGAAGGAGATGCCCGCGGCCCGCAGCCGCAGGAGCAGGGCGTCGCCCATCGCCGTCGCGGTCGTCACCTGGCCCGACGTCGTCGGGTTGTCGTCGAGCGCGATGCACAGCGCGGCCTCGGCCAGCATCTTCGCGGTCTCGGTGTAGCCGGGGTCCCCGCCGGAGACCTTGGTCTGCACCGTCTTGCCGCCGCTCTCGCCGACGAACTCGACGCTGAACCACGACGCGTCGCGGCGACCCTCCGACGGACCGGAGCCCTGGGGCACCCGCTTCTTGAGCTGGTTGCGGACCGGCGGCACCTGGGCGGCGAGCGCGAGGGTGCTGGCCCCGACGACGCCGCCGGCGGCGTAGCGCAGGGTCTTGGTGCCGGCGAAGTGGGAGTACGTGAACGCCGGGCCGTACGACGCCAGCGCGGCGCCGCTGCGCGCCACGATGAACGGGTCGATGGTCGGCAGCGGCACCAGCCAGTAGCCGAGCCGCTTGTCGCGCGAGGGCTTGCCGGCGGTCGCCCGGGACTTGCGGTCCTTGGGGCGCTGCTCGACCCGCTTGCGGGCCTGGCTGGCGTCCCGCATCTGCTTGGCGCGGGCGAACGCGTTCAGGGCGGAGTGGAACGTCCCGCCGGAGAAGGTGCCGTTGGAGCGGACGACGCCGCGCATCGTCACCGGGCCGGTGACCGCGCCGCCGAGGTCCTTGGCCAGCTCCTGCACCGTGAAGTAGGCGCCCAGGTCGTGCGGGATCGAGTCGAAGCCGCAGCAGTGGATGATCCGCGCGCCGGTCGCCTCGGCGGTCGCCTGGTGCTCGACGTACATCCGGTCCACGAATTCCGGCTCGCCCGTGAGGTCGAGGTAGTCGGTCCCCTCCTGCGCGCAGGCGGCGACGAGCGGGCCGCCGTACTCCAGGTAGGGACCGACGGTCGTCGCGACGACGCGGGTCGAGGCGGCCATGTCGCGCAGCGAGGCCTCGTCGGAGGAGTCGACGACGACGAGGTCGACGTCCACACCGAGACGCTCGCGCACGTCCTCGAGCTTCTCCTTGCTCCGGCCGGCGATCGCCCAGCGGAGGCCCTCGGGAGCGTTCTCCGCCAGGTAGTCGGCGGTGAGACCGCCGGTGAAGCCGGTCGCGCCGAGGAGGACGAGGTCGTAGGTGCGCTTGGTCTCAGACTCAGCCATGTCCGGCATCGTCCCACCGGTCGAGGGTCGATGGAACCTCCCGGGGTCGTCGTTCCGTCGTACGGTCAGCAAGCCAGCACGGAGAGGGCATCGGAGACCACGTGGATCGTGACAGCGAGGCGGCGTACGCCGCCTACGTCGAGCAGGCCTGGGGCACGCTGGTGCGCGCTGCGGTCTTCCTCGGCGCCCTCCCCCACGAGGCCGAGGACCTGGCCCAGACCACGCTCGTCCGGTGCTACACCGGCTGGGACAAGGTGAGCAACGCCGACAACCGTGACGCCTACGTCTACCGGATGCTCCTCAACTGCCTGCGCGACACCCGTCGCAGCCGGTGGTGGAAGGATCGGGCGGCGACAGGAGAGCTCGACGACACCGGGGCCACCACCGCCATCGCCGACGGCACCGACGCCTTCGCCGTGGCCGACGCGGTCCACCGGGCGCTGTCGTGCCTGACCAAGCCCAACCGGGACGTCGTGGTGCTCCGCTACTTCGTCCAGCTCACCGAGCGGCAGACCGCCGACGTCCTCGGCGTGCCGGCGGGCACCGTCAAGAGCCGTCTGTCCCGTTCCCTCGCCCAGCTGGCTGCGAACGACCACCTTCTCGACATCACCGGCGGGAGTGCGCGATGACCGACCTCGAAGACCTCTGGGACGACCTGCCTGTGGGCAAGGCCCCCACCCACGACATCCTCCGCGCCGGCCGCCTCGGCCAGCGCCGGACCGGCGCCGACGGACGGCGCCACCGGTTCCTCGTCCGTCCGCTGCTCGTCGCGGGCGTCGCGACCGGCGTCGTCGGCGCGTTCCTCGCCGGCTCCCTCGTCGCCGGCGACGGCGGTGGTCGGGGCGACCTCGACGCCGACCTCGGACGCCCCGGCGGCGAAGCCACGCACGTGGCGTTCCAGGCCGACCTCGACCCGGCCGAGTCGTGCGAGGACCTGCTGGCGACCTACGTCGACCGCGGGCTGGCCCGGGTGACGGCGTGGGGCTGGGAGGACGCCTACAGCCCCTACTGGGGGCGCGACCTCCTCCTGCAGACGACGGCTCTCGACGGCGCCGGGCAGCTCAGCGACGACTTCGCCACCGACGCCGGCAACTGGGTGACCGGGACCGCGAGCATGCTCGAGCGGTCCAACGCCCGTGCCTACGCGCCCTACAGCAGCGCCAAGACCGTCCGCCAGCAGAACAGCGACACGGGCACCAACGTCCAGGAGATCGGCGTCGACGAGCCCGACCTGGTCAAGACCGACGGCACGCTGCTGCTGCGGCTGCGCGACGACGAGCTCGTGGTCTACGACGTCACCGGCCGGCGGACCGACCGGCTGTCCTCGATCGACCTGCCCGGCCTGGAGGACGGCGAGATCATGCTCGCCGGCGACACCGTGGTCGCGGTCGGCATCGACGAGGAGGCGCCGCGGGCGCGGACGGCCTACGGCGTGGGCGCGCGACTCGGCACCCGGGTCGTGACCGTCTCCGTCGCAGACCCGGAGTCGCCGGAGATCACCGACGACGTGGCCTACGACGCCCGGCTGCTCTCCGCGCGGCAGCACGGCGACGCGATCCGGCTCGTGCTGTCGAGCGGGCTGCCGGACCTCGGCTTCCTCCGGCCCGGCAAGAAGCAGGGCCGGCGGGCGGCACTGGAGAAGAACCGCGACCTGGTCGAGCAGTCGACCATCGAGGACTGGTTGCCGACCATCACCGACAGCCCTGTCGACGGGGCAGACGACGGGGCAGACGACGGGGCAGACGGGGAACCTGAGCAGCTGCTCGACTGCACCGACGTGGCGATCCCGTCCGACGAGCTGAGCCTCGACACGGTCAGCGTCGTCGGCTTCGAGGCGACCGATCCGACCGAGGTCGAGGCCATCGGGCTGGCCGGTGCCACCGACATCGCCTACGAGTCGGTCGACCACCTCTACCTCGCGGCCAGCCCCAGCTGGGGGCGGGGACTGGACTGCATCGGCTGCATCGGCACCCGCATCCTCCCGAGCGTGACCGGGGGCAGCACCTACCTGTTCGACTTCGCCGTCGACGGCACCCGCGCGACCCACGTCGCCTCCGGCGAGGTCGAGGGCGCCGTCGCCGACCGCTGGTCGATGGACGAGGCCGGCGGGGTGCTGCGGGTCGCCGTCGGACCGACCTCGGAGACCGGCAACTTCAACTCCGTCGTCACCCTCGCCCGCGACGGGCAGGACCTGGTCGAGGAGGGCCGGCTCGACGAGCTCGGCCGCAACGAGGACCTCAAGTCGGTCCGGTGGTTCGACGATCTCGCGATCGTGGTGACCTTCGAGCAGGTCGACCCGCTCTATGCGATCGACCTGACCGACGTGGAGAAGCCGCGCCTGATCTCGAAGCTGAAGATCCCGGGCTTCTCGTCGTACCTGCACCCGCTCGGCCCGAAGCGCCTCGTCGGCGTGGGCGAGGGTCCGTCGTTCGGCGGGCGCGGCTGGGGCGCCCAGGTCGGCCTGTTCAACACCGCCGACCTGCGCAAGGTGCACCGGATGAACGTCCAGCACTACGCGGCCAACACCGAGGCGCTGGCCGGCGCCGACCCGCGGACCTTCACCTTCATCCACGACCACCGCACGATCCTGACGGTGATCCGGCGCGGCGGCGTCGGCTACCTGTCGGTGCTGAAGATCGAGGACGGCGAGCTGCTCAACCGGATGGTCCAGGTGGAGTACGGCGACGACATCGACGAGGTGCGCGCCGTACCGATGCCGGACGGACGGGTGGTCCTGGTGACAGGCGAGGACGTCGAGTTCTTCGACCTGCGCGACCGTTCCTGAACGACGTACGCTCGGTGCATGTGCCGCAACATCCGGGTCCTCCACAATTTCGAGCCCCCCGCGACCTCGGACGAGGTGACCGCGGCGGCGCTCCAGTACGTGCGCAAGGTCAGCGGCGCGACCAAGCCGTCGCAGGCCAACCAGGAGGCGTTCGACCGCGCCGTCCACGAGATCGCGCACATCACCCAGCACCTCCTCGAGGAGCTGGTCACCACGGCACCGCCCAAGGACCGCGAGGTCGAGGCGGAGAAGGCGCGGGAGCGTGCTCGCCTCCGTTACGGCTGAGCCGCTCGCCCTCTGCGCCGAGCGACCGCTCGTCGTCCTGACCGGAGCAGGGCTCTCCACCGACTCGGGCATCCCCGACTACCGCGGGCCCGGCGCCCCGTCCCGGATGCCGATGACCTTCCAGGAGTTCGTGTCCGGGCCGACCGCCCAGCAGCGCTACTGGGCGCGCTCGCACCTGGGGTGGTCCCGGATGGGCAGCGCCGTCCCCAACGCCGGTCACCACGCGGTCGCGACGCTCGGCGCCGAGCTCGTCATCACCCAGAACGTCGACGGCCTGCACGAGGCCGTCGGCACCCCGCACCTGGTCGCGCTCCATGGCCGGGTCGCCGACGTGGTCTGCCTGTCCTGCCGCCGTACGACGCCCCGACCGGCGCTCCAGGACCGCCTCGCCACCCTCAACGCGGGTTGGCTGGAGCGGCACGCGGCCGTCGCGAGCCGGCCCGACGGCGACGTCGACCTCGACGACACCGCCGACTTCGTGGTGCCGCCGTGCGACGACTGCGGCGGTGCGCTCAAGCCCGACGTGGTGTTCTTCGGCGAGAACGTCCCGGCCGCCCGGGTGGCGCGCTGCTACGAAGCCGTCGACGCGCTCGCAGCGACCGACGGCGTACTGCTGGTCGCCGGGTCGAGCCTCACGGTGATGAGCGGCCTGCGCTTCGTGAAGCGCGCCGCCAAGCTGGGCGTGCCGGTCGTGATCGTCAACCGCGGCACCACCCGCGGCGACGACCTGGCGACCCACAAGGTCGAGGCCGGCACGAGCGACTGGCTCCCAGTGCTTTCGGCCATGCGGACGCCAGCGGCGCGTCACCCCTGACGGCGTCAACGGCGCTGGCCGGCAGCGCGGCGCACGGCGGCGAAGCCGCACGTCGCAAGCCCCTGGGCCGAGCGAAGCGATGGCCTGGGCGGCGAGCGGCGTCCGCGACGCGCTCGGCCCTACAAACGCCGTACGAAGATGTGGTCGGCGGCCTCGGGGAAGATCTCGGCGGTCTCGCCGCCGGAGCCGACCAGCACGCCCTCGGCAGTGGCCTGGATGGTGATCGTCTTGTCGGGCAGCGCGCCGACCCGGCGCATGGCGCTCATCAACGCCTCGTCCTTCTGCATCTCCTCGGAGATGCGGCGCACCAGCGCGCGGCTCGACTCCGGTCCGGCGGCCTTGGAGAGCGGCTCGACATCGGTCATGAAGTCCTCGCCGTGGTTCTCCTGGCCGAGCTCGGCCAGGCCCGGGATCGGGTTGCCGTACGGCGACTCGGTCGGGTGGTCGAGGAGCTCGAGGAGGCGCCGCTCGACGTTCTCGGAGATGACGTGCTCCCAGCGGCACGCCTCCTCGTGGACGAGCTCCCAGGGGAGGCCGATGACGTCGGTGAGCAGCCGTTCCGCGAGCCGGTGCTTGCGCATGACCCGGGTCGCCAGCCGCTGGCCGTCGTCGGTGAGCTCGAGGTGACGGTCACCCTCGACCGTGAGCAGTCCGTCGCGCTCCATTCGCGCGACCGTCTGGGACACCGTCGGACCGCTCTGGTGCAGGCGCTCGGCGATGCGCGCCCGCAGCGGCACGATGCCCTCCTCGACCAGCTCGTAGATGGTCCGCAGGTACATCTCGGTGGTGTCGATGAGATCGCTCACGCGGCCATTCTCACCTATCGGCCCCCACAGACGTACTCAGCCACCCGCCTGTTTGGCAGGCTGGACGGATGCAGCCCACGACCCAGCCCCTGATCGTGCCGCAGCAGTTCCACGGCCCACCGCGCTCCGGCAACGGCGGGTGGACGTCCGGAGCGCTCGCCGAGCGTCTCGCCGCGCCCGACTCACCGGTCACGGTCGCGCTCCGGCTCCCGCCCCCGCTGGACATCCCGCTGGCCCTCGAGGAGAGCGAGGCCGGCCTCGCCGCGACCCTCGACGGGCGCACCGTCGCCCAGGCGCGGATCGACGCCGCCGCGTTGACGCCGGTGCCGCCCGTGACCGTCGAGGAGGCCGCCGACGCCCAGACCCGGTACGCCGGCTTCGCGGCCCACCCGTTCCCGACCTGCTTCGCCTGCGGCCCCGACCGCGCCGAGGGCGAAGGGCTCCACATCTTCCCGGGCCGGGTCGCGCACGACCCCGAGCGTTTCGCGACCGCCTGGACGCCGTACGACGTCACGGTGCCGATCGTGTGGGCGGCGCTCGACTGCGCGAGCGGCTGGGCGGCCGGCGTCGACGAGCGCCCGGCGGTGCTCGGCACCATCACTGCGCAGGTCCACCGCCTCCCGGCCGTCGGCGAGCCGCACGTCGCGGTCGGCGCGCTGCGCGGCTCGGAGGGCCGCAAGGCGCTCACCGCGTCCTCGCTCTACACGGCCGGCGGGGAGCTGCTCGCCACCGCGGAGCAGGTCTGGATCGCCATCAACCCGGACGACTTCGCATGACCACCGCGACCACCTGGTGGCAGGAGGCCGTCGTCTACCAGGTCTACGTCCGCAGCTTCGCCGATGCCGACGGCGACGGTGTCGGCGACCTCCCGGGGATCACCTCGCGGCTCCCCTACCTGCGCGACCTCGGTGTCGACGCCCTGTGGATCACGCCGTTCTACACCTCGCCGCAGAAGGACCACGGCTACGACGTGGCCGACTACCGCGACGTCGACCCGCTCTTCGGCACCCTGGCGGACGCCGACGAGCTGATCGACCGCGCCCACGAGCTCGGCCTCCGGGTGATCGTCGACCTGGTCCCCAACCACACCTCCGACCAGCACGCCTGGTTCCAGGCGGCGCTCGCCGCCGGGCCGGGCAGCAGCGAGCGGGCGCGCTACCTGTTCCGCGAGGGCAAGGGCCGGGCCGGCGCGAAGCCGCCGAACAACTGGGACTCGATCTTCGGCGGACCCGCGTGGACCCGGCTCGATGACGGCTCCTGGTACCTCCACCTGTTCGACTCCACCCAGCCCGACCTCGACTGGCGCAACCCCGAGGTCGGCGACATGTTCGAGGGCGTGCTGCGTTTCTGGCTGGAGCGCGGGGTCGACGGGTTCCGGGTCGACGTGGCCCACGGCCTCTACAAGGAGGCGAGCCTGCGGGACCAGGACCGGTCCTCCCTCTCCGCGACCCCGACCGGCTCGATGGTCGAGCGGGTGCTGCGTGACGAGCCGATGTGGGAGCAGCCGGAGGTCCACGACGTCTATCGCCGGTGGCGGCGGGTCCTCGAGGAGTACGGCGACGGCGAGACCGAGCGGATCGGCGTCGCCGAGGCCTGGACCCAGACCGCCGAGTCGATGGCCGAGTTCGTCCGCCCCGACGAGCTGCACCAGGCGTTCAACTTCGGCTGGCTCGGGACGGACTGGTCGGCACGGGAGTTCGCGAAGGTGGTCAACGGCTCGATCGCGGCGCTGGCGACGGCCGATGCCTCACCGCCGACCTGGGTGCTGAGCAACCACGACGTCATCCGCCATCCGACGCGGTACGGCGGCGGCGCGGCCGGTCTCGCCCGGGCGCGGGCCGCGACCCTGGTGATGCTGGCCCTCCCCGGCTCGGCCTACCTCTACCAGGGTGAGGAGCTCGGCCTGGAGCAGGTCGACGTCCCGCCCGAGGCCCGGCAGGACCCGTCGTGGTTCCGGACCGGCGAGCCGGGACGGGACGGCTGCCGGGTGCCGCTGCCATGGTCGGGCGACGCGCCGCCGTACGGATTCGGACCGGGCGACGGCCAGCCGTGGATCCCGCAGCCGGACGACTGGAGCGGGATCACGGTCGCCGCCCAGGAGGACGACGAGGGCTCGACGCTGGCGTTCTACCGCCGGGTGCTGGCGGCCCGCACCCGCTGGGTCCGCGGCACCGACCTCGACTGTGTCGCCGAGGCCCGCCGCCACCTGCTGTTCGTCCGCCGCGGCGACGTGACGGTCGTCCTCAACGCCGGCCAGCGCTCGGTGGCGCTGCCCGCCGGCGAGGTGCTGGTGAGCAGCGGGCCGGTCACCGACCGACTGCCCGCGAACACCGCGGTCTGGCTGCGCTGACCGCCCGAGCCCAGCCGTCAGTCGTCGGAGAGCGCGGCGTTGTAGAGGCTGAGCAGCCCGACGAACTGCGTCAGGTCGTCCTCGGTCCAGTCGCCGAGCCGCTCGGCGAGCAGCTTGCGGCGGTGCTCGCTGACGTCGGCGATGCCTCGCTCACCCTCCTCGGTGACCGAGAGCAGGGTGGCCCGGCCGTCGGCCGGGTCGGGCGCGCGGTCGAGGAGCCCCAGGTCGAGCAGGGTCTGGACCTGGCGGCTGACCGAGCCCTTGTCCATGTCGAAGGCCTGGCAGAGCGCGGACGCGCGCACCGGTCCGTGGTGCAGCACGTAACCGAGCATCAGGTAGGCGACGGGCTGGAGGTCGGGGTGGATCGCGAGCGCCCGCTGGCCGATCACGCGACGGACCCGACGTACCAGCACGCCGACCTCCTGCTCGAGGAGACGCAGCGTCTCGGCGTGGCTGGGGTGCGGGTCGGTGGTCATCGCGAGAGCTCCTCCTCCAGGTCTCCGGTGGCCTCGGGTGCGGCGTCGGCCGGCCCGAAGCTCGTGCGGAGCGGAGTCTCCTTGATGAACAGCACGCACGCCAACGCGAGGACCGCGAACGGCACCGCGATGAGGAAGAGGTGGCCGGTGGCGTCACCCATCGCGGCCTCGTAGACCGCACGGATCGGCTCGGGCAGCGCCGCGAGGTCGGGGATGTCCCCGGTGGAGTGCTCCAGCCCGGCGAGCTGCTCGGGGCTGAGGCGACCGTCGGCCGCCAGCCGGGCGATCCCGTCCTTCACCTGGCCGGAGACCTGGTGCGCGAGCACGGCACCCAGCGCCGAGACGCCGATCGAGCCGCCCATCGACCGGAAGAACGCGACGACCGAGCTGCCGGCCCCGAGGTCCTTGAGCTCCACGCTGTTCTGGACCGCGAGGACCAGGTTCTGCATCGAGGCTCCGAGCCCGACGCCGGTCACCACCATGTAGCCGATGATCACGGCGAGCGGGGTCTCGGCGTCGATCGTGCCGAGCAGCGCGAGTCCGACGATGATGAGGGCCGTCCCGCCCACCAGGTAGCGCTTCCACAGGCCGGTGGCGGTGATCAGCCGGCCGGTGACGGCGCTGGAGACGACCAGGCCGCCGACCATCGCTATCGACATGAGGCCGGCCTCGGTGGGGCTCATCCCACGGGAGAGCTGGAAGTACTGGCCGAGATAGACGGTCGTGCCGAACATCGCGACGCCGACCATGACGGAGGCCGTGGTGGCCAGCGCGATGGTCCGGTTCTTGAAGAGGTGGAGCGGGATCACCGGCTCGCTCGCGACCCGCGCCTCGACGAACAGCGCGGCGCCGATGAGCGCGAGCCCGCCCGCGATCAGGGCGGCGGTGGTCACCGAGGCCCAGGCGAACTGGTTGCCGGCCAGTGACACCCACACCAGGATCACGCTGACGCCGGCCATGATGAGGGTCGCGCCGAGGTAGTCGATCTTCACGCCGTCACGTCGTACGACGGGCAGGTGCAGGGTCCGCTGGAGGACGACGAACGCGAGCGCGGCGATCGGCAGCCCCATGAAGAAGCAGCCGCGCCAGCCGAGCGGGCTGTCGACGATGACGCCGCCGAGCAGCGGTCCGCTGACGGTCGCCGTCGCGAAGGTCGCGCCGATGTAGCCGCTGTAGCGTCCGCGCTCCCGCGGCGACACCATCGAGGCGATGACGACCTGCACCAGCGCCGTCAGGCCGCCGATGCCGAGCCCCTGGATGGCGCGGGCCCCGATGAGGACCTCCATGTTCGGCGCGAACGCGGCGATGATCGAGCCGATGGAGAAGATGACGAGGGCGACCTGGACGAGCGCCTTCTTGCTCGCGAGGTCGGCGAGCTTGCCCCAGATCGGGGTGGTGGCGGTCATCGTCAGCAGGGTCGCCACGACCACCCAGGTGTAGCCGGTCTGGCTGCCCCGGAGGTCGGTGACGATCGCCGGGAGGGCGTTGGTGACGACGGTGCTCGAGAGCATCGCCACGAACATCGCGAGCAGGAGCCCGGTCAGGGCCTCCATCACCTCGCGGTGCGACATCTGGCCGCTGGTGGCGGCGGTCGCGGGCTGGGACATGCGGACTGGCCTCGGATCAGGTTCTCGACGATTGGTTGATGTCGTCAACCTTAAATCGATTGGTTGCGCAGGTCAACTTGTTGCGCGTCAGCCGAGCCGCGCAGCTGGTAACTCAGTGTTCAGTCCGCTTGCACGGCGCCAGGACCGGTCGCAGCACCGAGGGAGTGCACCGAACGCTCGGGGAGTGAACTGAACACTGAGTTACAGCGATGCCCGGGCCAGCTGCGAGCTCGCCCCGAAATGAGGCGACCCGCAGGCGTGGGTCCCAGATGGGATCCGCACCGGGGGACGTGCCCGGTTCGCCTGCGGGTCGGGTGGCTGCGTTGGATTGGCCGGCAGCCCGGCTCAGAGATCGGGGTGATCCCACCCCGTCGCTGGGGTCGCCAAGGTGCTTCGCACCTGGCTCACTCGCTCGCGGCCAGCGCTTCGAGCTCGTTCCTCGCTCGACGCTGTCGCTCGCTCGATCGCCTAACCGGCAACCACCTCACGCGTCCTATAGGAATACATTCCTCGGATCACCTCCTTTCTCGTGTACGAAAAAGGTAGGCCGCCGCACGGCGGAAGCCAAGTGATTTAGACCTGCTCGGCTGCAGCGAACTGGGCGGCGTGCAGCCGGGCGAACGCGCCGCCTCGGTCGAGGAGCTCGGCGTGACCGCCCTGCTCGACGATCCGGCCCCCCTCCATCACCAGGATGAGGTCGGCGTCGCGGATCGTGGAGAGCCGGTGCGCGATCACGAACGACGTGCGGTCCGAGCGCAGCGCCGCCATCGCCTTCTGCAGCAGCAGCTCGGTCCGGGTGTCCACCGAGGAGGTCGCCTCGTCGAGGATCAGCAGCGCCGGCCGGGCCAGGAAGGCCCGCGCGATCGTGATGAGCTGACGCTCCCCGGCCGACAGGTTCGAGCCCTCGTCGTCGACCCGGGTGTCGTAGCCCTCGGGCAGCGAGTGGACGAACCGGTCGACGTACGTCGCCCGCGCGGCCTCCCGGATCTCCTCCTCGGTCGCGTCCGGCCGCCCGTAGGCGATGTTGTCGCGGATGGTTCCCTCGAAGAGCCAGGTGTCCTGGAGGACCATGCCGATCCGGCCGCGCAGCTCGGCACGTGGCATCGCGCTGATGTCGACACCGTCGAGCGTGATCCGGCCGGCGTCGAGCTCGTAGAAGCGCATGACCAGGTTGACCAGCGTGGTCTTGCCTGCGCCCGTGGGACCGACGATGGCGACCGTCTCCCCCGGCCGGGCGACCAGGGAGAGGTCCTCGATGAGCGGCTGCCCCGGGTCGTAGGAGAACGAGACGTGCTCGAACGCGACCTCGCCGTGCGTCTCCTCGGCGGGCGCCCCGGTGCCGGCGAGGACCTCCTCCTCGGCGTCGAGGAGCTCGAAGACCCGCTCCGCCGAAGCGACGCCGGACTGGAGCAGGTTGGCCATCGACGCGATCTGGGTGATCGGCTGGGTGTACATCCGGGAGTACTGGATGAACGCCTGCACCTCCCCCAGGGTCAGCGCGCCACTGGTCACGCGCAGGCCCCCGACGACGGCGATCACCACGTAGTTGAGGTTGCCGATGAGCATCATCAGCGGCATGACCAGGCCGCTCACGAACTGGGCCCGGTACGACGACGCGTACAGGTCCTCGTTGAGCGCCGCGAAGTCCGCCTCGACCGTCCGGCGGCGACCGAACACGGTGACGAGGGCGTGGCCGGAGATGGCCTCCTCGATCTGGGCGTTGAGCCGGCCGGTCTGGCGCCACTGGTTGATGAACTGCTTCTGCGAGCGCTTCATGATCCGGCTGGTCACGATCATCGCCAGCGGCACCGAGACCAGCGCGATCGCCGCGAGCAGCGGCGACAGCCAGAACATCATCCCGAGCACGCCGACCACCATCAGCACCGACGTGAGCAGCTGGCTCATGGTCTGCTGGAGGTTCTGGGCGACGTTGTCGATGTCGTTGGTGACCCGGCTGAGCAGCTCACCGCGGGGCTGCCGGTCGAAGTAGGCCAGCGGGAGCCGGTGGACCTTCTCCTCCACGTCCTCGCGCATCCGGCGGACCGTGCCCTGGACGACGTCGTTGACGAGCCAGCCCTGGAACCAGCCGAGCACCTGGCCGGCGAGGTAGATCGCCAGCGTCAGCAGGAGCAGGTCGCCGACCGCGCCGAAGTCGACGTCGTCCCCGACGATGAAGGCGTAGAAGATCTCGTCGGTGGCCTTGCCGAGCAGCCACGGTCCGACGGCGACCGACGCGACGCTGCCGACGGCCAGCAGCAGCACGGCCACCCCGCGCCACCGGTCCGGTCGCAGCAGCCCGAGCAGCCGCTTCCCGGATGCGCGGAAGTCGTGAGCCTTCTGGCCGACCATGCCGCCACCCATCGGGCCGCGGCCGAAGCCCGGGCCCTGGACGACCCGCTCGGTCTGTTTCATCGTCCCGGGCTTGGCGCCCGTGCCCGGTTCGGTCGTCGGCGCGCTCATGCGGCGTCCTCGGCGATGCCCTGGCTGGCGGCGATCTCCTGATAGGTCGGGTTGGTGGCCAGCAGCTCGGCGTGGGTGCCGCGGCCGACGACGACGCCGTCCTCGAGGACGAGGATCTCGTCGGCGTCCCGGATCGTCGCGATCCGCTGGCCGACGATCACCACGCCGGTGTCGCCCGTGGCGGCGGGCTCGGGGCGCAGGGCCGCCCGGAGCCGGGCGTCGGTGGCGACGTCCAGTGCGGAGAACGCGTCGTCGAAGAGATAGATCTCGGGCCGTCGTACGAGGGCCCGGGCGATGGCGAGCCGCTGCCGCTGGCCGCCGGACACGTTGGTCCCGCCCTGCACGACCGGGGCGTCGAGCTGCTCGGGCATGGCGCGCACGAAGTCGGCGGCCTGCGCGATCTCCAGGGCGTGCCAGAGCTCGTCGTCGGTGGCGTCCGGGCTGCCGTAGCGCAGGTTGGAGGCGACCGTCCCGGTGAACAGGAAGGCCCGCTGCGGCACCAGGCCGATCCGCGACCACAGCAGCTCGGGGTCGAGGTCGCGGACGTCGACGCCGTCGACCAGCACCCGCCCCGTCGTCGCGTCGAGGAGCCGCGGCACCAGGTTGACCAGCGTCGTCTTGCCGGCACCGGTCGAGCCGATGACCGCGACCGTGCGGCCCGGCCGTACCGACAGGCTGACCCGGTCCAGCACCGGCTGCTCGGCGCCCGGGTAGGTGAACCCGACGTCCTCGAGGTCGAGGTGGCCGGAGACGGCGACCTCCGTGACCGGCACCGCGGGCGGCGCGATCGAGGAGTCGGTGTCGAGCACCTCCGCGATCCGGTCTGCGCTCACCGCGGCCCGCGGGACCATCATCAGCATGAAGGTCCCCATCATCACCGACATGAGGATCTGCATCAGGTAGGAGAGGAACGCCGTCAGCGCCCCGACCTCCATCTGGCCGTTGTCGACGCGGTGCCCGCCGAACCAGATGACGCCGACGCTGGCGACGTTGGACACCGCCATCACCAGCGGGAAGAGCGCCGCCATCCAGCGGCCGGCCCGCACGGACACCTCGGTGAGGTCGTCGTTGGCGCGGCCGAAGCGGCGGGTCTCCTGCGGTTCGCGGACGAACGCGCGGACCACCCGGATGCCGGTGATCTGCTCGCGCAGCACCCGGTTGACGTCGTCGAGCCGCTCCTGCACCGAGCGGAACGCCGGGATCATCTGCGAGACGACGAGGCCGATGCAGACGAACAGCACCGGGACGACGGCGACGACGAGCCACGACAGCCCGAAGTCCTCGCGCATCGCCATCACGATCCCGCCGAACATCATGATCGGGATGGTCACCGCCATCAGGCAGGTCGTCATCGCCAGCATCTGCACCTGCTGGACGTCGTTGGTCGCGCGGGTGATGAGCGACGGGGCGCCGTACGTCGCGACCTCACGGCTGGAGAACGACCCGATCCGGCCGAAGACCGCCGCCCGCAGGTCGCGGCCGCACGCCATCGCGGCCTGCGCGCCGTACCAGGCGGACGTCATCGAGCACGCCGCCTGCACCAGCGAGACGACGAGCATGATCACGCCGATCCGGACGATGTAGCCGGTGTCGCGCTGGGCGATGCCGTTGTCGATGATGTCGGCGTTGAGGCTGGGGAGATACAGCATCGCCACCGTCGCCGTGAGCTGCAGGACGACGATCGCTGCCAGCCAGCCTCGGTACGGCGAGAGGTACTCCCGGAGGAGTCGGGCCAGCATCAGGGGTCGTCCGTTCGTCGCGCGGTGGTTCAGCGGCGCTGCGTCGTCGGCAGCGACACCCGCAGGCGACGCACGTCGACCGAGAAGACCGTCGTGCTCGCGCGGAACGTCGGCGCGTCACTCGGCGCGAGCTCCAGCTTGACCGTATGCCCTCGCGCAAACCGATATCCGTTGCCGTTGAGCTGGAAGACGACGCGCCCGGTCTGGTCGTCGAGCAGGCGATAGGCACCGCGGGTCACCAGCAGCTGACGTCCGTTGGGCCCGACGTCCCACAGCCGGGCGGCGAGCTGACCGCCGACCCCGGTGGTCGCCACGGTCGCCCGGACGGTCGGCCGGCCCAGCAGGACGAACGGCCGCCGGACCCGGTGTCGATAGAGCGCCGTTCCCGACGGCGAGCTCTCCCGGACCGTCTTGCACGGGTCGGCGGTGCCGAGCGGGTTGGTGCTGGGGATCGGGTCGAAGTTCAGGCCGATCGTCGGGTCACCGCCCGTGCTGTCGACGGTCTGGGCGGCGGCGCCGCCGAACGTGACCTCACCGGGGTGGATCGCCGCCCAGCTGCGCGCCCGGAACGGGCCGCCGTCGGGCACCGCGTCCTCGCCGAGAGCGGGGCAGCGGGTCGTGTAGGCGAGCACGCTGCCCTTCGCCGGCCCGCGGCCGCGGCCGAGCAGGTGCTCGTCGAAGAACGCCGATGCGGCGTCGTTGAACGCCAGCGCGGCCCGTCGCCGGTTGGCGTCGCGCGCGTGGCCGACGTCGCCGAGGAGCAGCGCGACGAACGACGCGGGGTAGCGGGATCGGACGCTGGTGTACTGCCGCAGCGACTCGGTGATCGGGAAGAGGTCGTCGTTCCAGCCGCTCTCGAGGAGCAGCGGCGCCGGTCGGCCGGGAATGTCGACCGAGCCGTGGTAGCGGCGGAACTCCCGGGCGACCTGGCGCATCTCGTCGCCGTAGGGCTCGCCGAGCTCCATCAGCGCGATAGCGGTCGCGAGGTCCCACTCCCCCGAGCCGGCGACGAGCGGCGGGTTGATCGGGAGCGACGGGCCGGGGAAGTCGGGCAGCTCGAGGTCGCCCGGCTGCGGCTGGACGACGTAGCCCTCCGACGCCGCGAGGATGAACAAGGCCCGGGTGTAGCTCTGGGACATCACGCCGAGCGGCTGCAGCGAGGCATCGCCGGTCCGGGGCCGGAAGTCGAGGAACCGACCGTTGGGCAGCACCGCCGAGAGCAGGTCGGTCCAGAGCCACTGGCCGTAGGCGGCGCCGATCCGCATCGGCGTGCCGTCGGGTGAGCGCCACCGGCGGAACGTGCCGTCGGGCAGCCGGATCCGGTTGCGGAGCTCGCCGAGCTGGACCGCCTGGCCACCGCCGTAGGAGAAGCCGGTGACGCCGATCCTGGTGGGGTGCGCGATGCCCTCGTCGACGAGCAGCCCGAGCAGGTGCTGGGTGTCGCGGGCCTCGTAGCGCGAGTCCGCCAGCCGGATGAACCCCTGGGAGCACGCCCCGATCTGGAGCCAGGCGGCCGGCGTGCCCTCGCCCCCGCAGGAGTCGCCGAACCCGCGGGCGGTGGCCGCGACCACGGCGTACCCGCGGCGCGCGTAGTAGAGGTTGTTGTAGTGCTTGCGCAGCGGCAGGATCCGCGGCGCCACCGAGACCTGCTGGGGCGCGTTGGGCTCGAGCGCGGTCTTGTCGCCGCCGAGGCCGTGCAGCAGCACGATCGTCGGCCACGGCCCGTCGCCGGTGGGAGGGAGCGTCACGTCGACGTCGAGCGGGGTGCCGTCCCAGGACGCGACCCGGGCGCCGGTGCAGAAGCGGACGCCCTTGACCTCCTCGCAGGTCCGGCCGAACGGTCGCGGACCCGGTGCCGCCGAGGCCGGCGCCGGCTGGTCGGGGACGACGACCGAGAGCGCGGCGACAGCGAGCGCGACGCCGAGCGCGCGACGCACGGTCCTCACTGGCACCCTCGCTGGCCCCTTCGCTGGCCCCTTCACTGGCCCCATCACTGGCCCAGCGCTGCGGTCAGGTCCGAGCCGGGGAGCACCGGCACCAGCAGCCGGGCGCCGGCCGGGCCACCGACCCGGATCGAGTGGACGGCCGGGACCGCGGGCAGCGAGAACGCGGAGGTGCCGACCACCGTCAGCCGGATCCGGTGCCCGGCCTGGAACCGGTTGCCGACCGGCCAGAGCTCGACCCGGTAGGTCCGGACCTGCCCGGCGCGGGCGGGCTGCTTGGTCGTGTAGCTGCCGTACGGCTGGACGATCGCTCCGCTCGGGTCGACCAGGGACTTCGCCGGCACCACGCCCGGGTACGACGTCGACAGGCGTCCGACCGTCAGCGGGTGCGACGTGCCGTCCGGCGCCACGTCGGAGAGGACGACCCAGATCCCGCTGTCCGGCGTCGTGGTGGCAAGGGGCACCTCGAAGGACAGTGGTCCGGCCAGGTCGACCGGCGCCGAGAGCACGTCCGTCGTGTAGGTCAGGCCGGCGAGACCGGCGAGCTGGTCCTGGACGAGCAGCGGCAGCTGGGCCGTCAGCAGGTCGAGGCCCGCGGCACCCACCAGCGCGGCCGTCGGGACGTCGGTCATGGTCGGGATGCTCGGCACCGTCAGATAGCTCTGGGTCGTGGCCGTCGCCGGGCGGGTCAGGCCGAGCGAGCGGTCGCCACCGAGCGCCAGCGGCACCCAGGTCGTGCCGGGCACCGGCCAGTCGGCAGCGTCGCGGGCCACGGCGTCACCGGCCAGGTAGCGCATCCGGTCGCCGTTCGACATCAGCATGCGGACGCGCGGGTGGGTCTCCACGCCGTTGTCGACGCCGCGGACGAAGTGGTCGAGCCAGGCCTGCGCCTCGGCGACCCCGCCGTCGGTGCCCGCCGGGTAGCCGTCGTGACCGCCCTGCACCAGCAGGTGGGCACCGTCGGCCTTGAGGGCCTGGTAGGCCTGGAACGCACCACGGGACTCCACGTCGAAGAACCCGTCGATCAGCAGCACCGGGATGTCGTTCCGGTCGCCGCGCCAGCCGCGCTGCTGCCACCAGGCGTCGAGCCTCGGGTGCGCGAGCCCCGCGTTGACGCCGGTCGAGAACATGCCCGCGAAGGCGTCCAGCGCCGACTGCGGGTCTCCCACCCGGTCGGCTCCCTGGAGGACCAACGGGGCACTGATGAGGCCGAGCACGCCGGCCCCGGGCGCGAGGTTCTGGATCCCCCCGGGGACCAGCAGGTCCCGGTAGAGCTCGTGGGTGCCGGACCGGGTGACGGCGGCGTCGACGCACGGCAGGTGCTGGTGCCAGCTGTTGAAGAGCATGATCGCGCTCGCCGAGAAGCCGGCCACCGCAAGGTGACCGTCACTGAACGGCTGGGCGCAGGCCCACCGCAGCACCTCGACGACGTCCTTCTGCGTGCGCGGACCGAGCGCGTCGAAGGAGCCCCGGCTCGACCCGGTGCCACGGATCTGGACGAGCAGGTAGTTGTAGTCCGGGCCGAACGAGAACGACTGGCTGTTGTTGCCGTACGGCGAGAACTCCACGACCGTCGGCCGGGCGGTCACCGGCCCGGGGCTCGTGAGCGTCGTCTGGAGAGCGACCCCGTCGGCGGTGGTGAACCGCTGCTGCACGACCACCGGGGCGGGTTCCTCGGCCCGCGCCGCGGGTGGTGCCGCGGTCAGCAGGCCCGCGCCCAGCGCGGCCAGCGTGACAGCCGCCGCTGCGAGCGCCGTTCGACGTCGTCCGACCACCTGAGCCTCCTTCGAGCGCCCCCTCCGGAGCCCACCGGGTGCAACGAGGCCAGCGCGTCGCGGTTATCTCCTCCCGACCGTTCATCCGAGCGAACGAATTCTGGGCAGTTTTGCTCCACGCCCGCGGAGCCGGACCTACCGTGTCAAGCACGGGGAGGGCCCGCCCGATAAGGCTGCCCCGATGACTGTTCTCGAGATCACCCACTACGGACGCAACACCCTGCGCCGGCTCCGCCGCGAGGCCCGGATCCTGGACCTCGCCGCGCCGCCCGGGCTCGCCCCGGCCTACGAGGTCGACCCGCTGGCGCCCGACACCGGTCTCGTCAGCGAGCTGGTCCCCGACGTGACCCTCGACCACCTCGCCGGCATCGCTCCGCTGCCCGCCGCCGCCGCCCTCCACGCCCTGCGCGACGTCGCCGGGACCTTGCACGCGATGCACGAGTGCGGGCTCGTCCACGGCCGGCTCAGCCCGTCGGCGGTCTTCGTGATGCCGGACGGCCGGGCCGCGCTGTCCCGGCCCGACACCGCACCCCCGGCCGAGGGCACCACCACCGCCGGGGCCCGCCAGGACGACGCCCACGGCTTCGCGGTGCTGGCGTTCGAGGTGCTGGCCGGCGTCCACCCGCTCGAGCCGCGCGACGCGATCGGCATGACCGGCTCCGCCACGAACCTGCCGCCGGCCGCCGCCACCGCGCTGCGCACGGCACTCACGACGAGCCCGGGACAACGGCCGTCGCCGCTCGACCTGGTCACCGCACTCGAGGCGATCCCCGCCGAGGACTGGCCGACCAACCACCTGCGGCGGGTGCAGGTCGTCGCGCCGGAAGCGGTCGTCGAGCCAGCGGTCGAGCCAGCGGTCGAGCCAGCGGTCGAGCCAGCGGTGGAGTCCGTCGTCGAACCCGTCGCGGAGCCCGCACCGAGCCGGTGGGAGCCGCCCGCGGACGCCGTGCCCGAGGTCAAGCCGATTCCGGCGCCGACCGCGCCCAAGGTCGTCGTGCGGATCATCCCGCCGCAGCCGCGCCGCCCACTCTGGCGGCGGATCGTCTCCTGGTTCGTCATCCTGCTCGGTCTCGCCACCGTCTTCGCCGGCGGCGGTACCGGCGCGTGGCTGCTCCTCACGCCCGACGCCACCGCCGAGTACCGGGCGCAGGCACCGCTCGTGGTCAACCGGGTCGCGATGTCGGCGACGCCGCCGCAGGCGTTGTGCCCGCGCGCGACGATGCACTTCGCGGCCGCCATCCTCACGACCGGCGGCGGGGGTGAGGTCCGGGTGACGTGGCGGATGCCCGACGGGAGCATCGTCGACACCGAGACCTTCCAGGTGGACGAGGGACGGAACACGCTGCTCTCCTCGATCGACCTCACCTTCCAGGGCCGTCAGCCGCAGCGCGGCAACATCACGGCGGTGGTCAGTCCGACGGGGGTCCGGGCGTCGGTGCCGTTGCGCTACCTGTGCGCCGGCGGCGAGAAGGACAGGCCGCGCGGCTCGAAGGCGGTCTGAGCCCGCGCACGGCTCGGAAGGCGAGCCCTCAGGGGGCGAGCCGGTCGATCGTCCAGCCGTCGCCGTCGCGGCGGTAGCGCAGCCGGTCGTGCATCCGGCCGGGTCGGCCCTGCCAGAACTCGAAGGTCTCCGGACGCACCCGGTAGCCGCCCCACTCGGCCGGCACCGGCACGTCGCCGCCGGCGAAGCGAGCCTCCGCCGCCGCGAACCGGGCATCGAGCTCGGCCCGGTCGGCCACGACCCGCGACTGCGGCGAGGCGTGGGCGCCGAGCTGGCTGCCCCGGGGTCGCGCCGAGAAGTACGCCGCCACCTCAGCGTCGGCGAGCCGCTCCGCGACGCCCTCGACGCGGACCTGGCGCTCCAGCGGGTGCCACGGGAAGAGCAGCGCGCAGCGGGGGTCGTATGCGAGGTCGTCCCCCTTGCGCGACGCGGTGTTGGTGTAGAACGCGAACCCCCCGTCGGGACCCTCACGGAGCCCCTTGAGGAGCACGGTGCGCGCGCCCGGCCGGCCGTCGGGCGCGACGGTCGCCACGATCATCGCGTTGGGCTCGTGCAGGTGCGCGGCCTGCGCGTCCGCGAACCACCGTCGGAACTGCGTGAAGGGGTCGGGGTCGGCCGCCGACTCGGTCAGTCCGGCGTCGCCGTACTCCTTCCGGAGCCGCCCGAGATCCGGGACGAGATCAGGATCCTCTGCACCAGGCATAGGCCGACGGTAGTAGGTGGGGCAGAATGCCCGTGATTCTCACTAGTCGAAGGAGACGGCGAATGCCTGAGGTACACCACGGACTGGAAGGCGTCGTCGCTTTCGAGACCCAGATCGCCGAGCCCGACAAGGAAGGCTCCGCGCTCCGCTACCGCGGCGTCGACATCGAGGACCTGGTCGGCCGGGTCCCCTTCGAGAACGTGTGGGGCCTGCTCATCGACGGCACCTACTCGCCGGGCCTGCCCCCGGCCGAGCCGTTCTCGCTGCCGGTGCACACCGGTGACGTCCGGGTCGACCTCCAGGCCGCGATCGCGATGCTCGCGCCCGCCTTCGGCATCCGCTACACCTACGACTCCACCCCGGAGAAGGTCCGCGAGGACCTCGCCCGTGCGGCCGTCATGGTGCTGGCCTACGCGGGGCAGTCGGCCCGCGACCTCCACCAGCCGGTCGTGCCGCAGCGCCTCGTCGACGAGGGCAAGACCCTCGCCGAGAAGTTCCTCATCCGCTGGCGCGGCGAGGCGGACCCCAAGCACGCGCACGCGATCGACGCCTACTGGTCCTCCGCGGCCGAGCACGGCATGAACGCCTCGACGTTCACCGCCCGCGTCATCACCTCCACCGGTGCCGACGTCGCCGCCGCCCTGTCGGGTGCCATCGGCGCGATGAGCGGCCCGCTGCACGGCGGCGCCCCGTCCCGCGTCCTCGGCATGATCGAGGACGTCGAGAAGTCGGGCGACGCCCGCGCCTACGTCAAGAACCTGCTCGACTCCGGAGAGCGGCTGATGGGCTTCGGCCACCGCGTCTACCGCGCCGAGGACCCGCGGGCCCGCGTGCTGCGTCGTACGGCGCGCGAGCTGGGCGCGCCGCGCTACGAGGTCGCCGAGGCGCTCGAGCAGGCCGCCCTCACCGAGCTCCGCGAGCGTCGTCCCGACCGCGTGCTCGAGACCAACGTCGAGTTCTGGGCGGCGATCGTCCTCGACTTCGCCGAGGTCCCGGCCCACATGTTCACCTCGATGTTCACCTGTGCCCGGACCGGCGGCTGGTCGGCCCACATCCTCGAGCAGAAGACCACCGGCCGGCTCATCCGCCCGTCGGCGATCTACACCGGCCCGGCAGCCCGCAAGGCCGACGAGGTCGACGGCTGGGACCCGGCCTGGCTCGGCTGAGCCACCAGAGACGCACGACGACGCCGGTTCCGCCTCAGGGCGGGGCCGGCGTCGTTCGTCAGGAGGGTGGCGTCAGGCCGCGGAACATCAGTGCTTGACGTTGAGCGTCACCGGCCCCTGAACCACGAGGTCTCGCCCCGCGCAGCGGGGCGGGTCAGCGACAGGTGCACGTGGTCGCGGTGCCGCAGGGTGGGCGAGCAGGTCCGTATCCGACGGCAGCCCGACGACCGGTAGGGCTCGGCGCGGTAGCCGTCCCAGGCCGCGTACATGTGGTCGTCCCAGATGACGTACATGACGCCCATCCGGCGGGCGCGGGCGTGGGTGTTGCCGAAACGGTCGGACGCGAACAGGTCGCGGAGGAACGTCCGGACCCGGACCCGGTCGGCCCGGCTGCGGGCGGACACCGTCCAGTCGAACGCGCGGCCCTCGTAGTGCTCCGAGGTGCTGCTGCGGCTGCACCGTCGACCGATGCCGCCGAGCCCGCCGCCGTACCTCCGCACGATCCAACGGCCGATCTCGACGGTCCCCGGCTTGTCGCCCGGTGAGCAGCGGCGCTGCGGCTCGTACGACGGGTAGTCCTCGATGGGCTCGACGGCCCGGGCCGGGGCGGCGACCACCAGCGACGCCACCAGGGCGACGAGCGCGGTGAGCGCGGTGAGCAGGCGGGATCGGTCCATGAGGGCGCCCACGCTAGGTCGCTCCCCGGCCGTCCTCGCCGGATCCCGTCAGGTCGGTCCGATCGGACCGGACCGGGTGGCCCGTCCGGGTCAGAGGCGCTTGCCGAAGCAGCGGCTCAGCGAGCTGGCGGCGTAGTGGCCGAAGCCGTCGACCGGGACGTAGCCGGAGGACTCGTAGAGCGCGATCGCCTCCGGTTGCATGAGGCCGGTCTCGAGCACCAGGAGGTCGGCGCCGACCGCGGCGGCCGAGTCCTCGAGCTCGGCGAGGATCCGCCGAGCCAGGCCGGTCCCACGGTGCTCGGGCACGACGTACATCCGCTTGATCTCGACGCCGGCCGATCCCCCGAGGGCACGCACCGCGGTGCGCCGCCAGGCGCCGGTGCCGACGGGCACCCCGTCGGCGTAGGCGACGAGGAACAGGCCGTCGGGCGGGTCGAACATGGCCGGGTCCACCGGGGTCTCGTCCGGGCTGCCGTAGCGCTCGACGTACTCCTGCTGGACCCGGTCGACGAGCGCGACGGCATCGGGGTGGCGGTAGCCCACCACCCGCACCTCGACCACCCTGTCCATCACGGTCATCGATTTATCACCGTCGTGACGTGGCTGTCACACTGGTCCTCTCCTGACAGCGTCGTCAGCATTCGTCCCTCGGTTCGAAGGAAGATGAAAGTGACCGACCTGCAGATCCCCGCCGACCTCAAGCCCGCCGACGGCCGCTTCGGTGCCGGCCCGTCGAAGATCCAGCCCAGCCACCTGGACGCGCTCGCGGCGACCGGCGACAAGCTGATGGGCACCTCCCACCGCCAGGCTCCGGTGAAGAACACCGTCGGCCGTGTGCGGGACGGTCTCGCGTCCTTCTTCGACCTTCCCGACGGCTACGAGGTCGTGCTCGGCAACGGCGGCGCCACCGCGTTCTGGGACATCGCCGTGTTCGGCCTCATCGAGAAGAAGAGCCAGCACCTCACCTTCGGTGAGTTCTCGAGCAAGTTCGCCGGCTCGGTCAAGGCCGCGCCGTGGCTCGACGCCCCCAGCGTCATCTCGTCCGACCCCGGCTCGCGGCCCGAGGCCGTCGCCGAGGCCGGCGTCGACGTCTACGGCTGGGCGCACAACGAGACCTCGACCGCCGTCATGGCCCCCGTGGTCCGCCCCGAGGGCGCCGACGCCGGCTCCCTGGTCCTCATCGACGCCACCTCGGGCGCCGGCGGCCTGCCGGTCGACCTCAACCAGGTCGACACCTACTACTTCGCGCCGCAGAAGTGCTTCGCCTCCGACGGCGGGATCTACTTCGCGATCATGTCGCCGGCCGCGATCGAGCGCGCCGAGCGGATCGCCGCCTCCGACCGCTACGTCCCGCCGTTCTTCGACCTGAAGACCGCGATCGACAACAGCCGGCTCAACCAGACCTACAACACCCCGTCGGTCGCCACGATCTTCCTCATGGCCGAGCAGCTCGACTGGATGAACAGCCTGGGCGGCCTCAAGGGCATGGTCGAGCGGACCACCGAGTCGAGCAACAACCTCTACGGCTGGGCGGAGCGGACGTCGTACACGACGCCGTACGTCCCGAACCCCGCGGACCGTTCGCTGGTGATCGGCACCATCGACTTCGACGACTCCATCGACGCCGCCGCGATCGCGAAGACGCTGCGCGCCAACGGCATCGTCGACACCGAGCCCTACCGCAAGTTGGGCCGCAACCAGCTCCGCATCGCGATGTACCCGGCGATCGACCCTGCCGACATCGAGGCGCTCACGAAGTGCATCGACTACGTGGTCGAGAACAGCTGATCACAGCCGAGCGCTGACCAGGTCGTACGTCGACCTGCCGAACGCGACGACCCGGGCCATCTCCACCTCGGTGGGGGTGGCCCGGAGCGTCTCCAGCGCCGCGTCGACGGCGTCGTCGAGGGGCCAACCGTAGGCACCGGCACTGATCAGCGGGAACGCGACCGACCTGGCGCCCAGCTCGTCGGCCACCTCGAGCGCTCGGCGGTAGCAGGACGTCAGCAGCGACCGGTCGGTCTCGCCGCGGGTGCGGTTGGGGCCGACGACGTGGATCACCCAGCGGGCCGTCATCTCCCCGGCCGTCGTCCATCCCGCGTCGCCGGTCGCGAGGCCGTCGGGGAACCGCCGACGGCAGTCCTCCAGCACCGCCGGTCCGCCGGCCCGGTGGATCGCGCCGTCGACACCGGCGCCGCCCCGCATCGCGCGATTGGCGGCGTTGACCACGGCGTCGACGTCCTGCTGAGTGATGTCGCCCTCGACGACCTCGATGTCCATGACGCCGAGCCTGCCACTACCCGAGCAGTCGGAGCACGGCCCGCTCGAGTGCGGCCTGCCGCTGGTCCGGTCCGTCGTACGTCCGCCGGACGGCCGTGCGGATGGTGTTGCCTTCCTCGTAGGCATCGACCACCCGCGGGTCGACGTACGACGAGCGCGCCAAGGTCGGCGTGTTGCCCAGGTACTCGGCGACCTCCCGCATGGTGGCCGCGACGGCACGCTTCCGGGCGGTCCGGCTGGCCTCGGGTCCCGGCGCCTCGGCGAGCGCCGCCGCGGCGATGACCGTCGCGTGCCAGGTGCGGAAGTCCTTGGCGCTCGCCTCCATCCCGGTCGCGTCGCGCAGGTAGTCGTTGACGAGGTCGGGGGTGAGCGAGCGCCACCGGCGACCGACACGGAAGGCCAGCAACGTGGGGTCGTCGGCGGACCGGCGCCGTCGCATCCTGTCGAGCAGCTCGATCACCACCGGGTCGTCGACCTCGATCCGGTGCTCGACACCCGACTTCCCGGTGAAGTTGAAGACGAGCACGTCCTTGTTGCGCCGCACGTGGCGCCGTTGCAGGGTGGTCAGACCGAAGGAGCCGTTCTCGAGCGCGTACACGTCGTTGCCGATGCGGAAGTAGCCGAGGTCGAGCAGACGCACGGCCAGCGCGCACCCGACGTCCTCGCCGAAGTCACCCAGCGCCAGGTCGAGGAGCACGCGTTCCCTGACCCGCGGCAACCGGCGTCCGAACCGCAGCACCCGGTCGTACTTCTCCTGGGATCGCTGCTCCACCCACGCCGGGTGGTAGATGTACTGCCGACGACCGGCGTCGTCGGTGCCGACCGCCTGCAGGTGGCCGCGCGGGTGCGGGCAGATCCAGACGTCCTGCCAGGCCGGCGGGATCACCAGTGCCCTGCACCGCTCGGCCTCCTCGCCGTCCAACCGCACACCGTGCTCGTCGAGGTAGACCCACCCGCGACCGGCGCGCCGGCGGGACCAACCCAGCTGGTCGGGAGAGGTACGGCGCAGCACGGGCACGGAGCGAAGGTAACCCGACCGGCCTCGCGTAGACGCCAGCCGTTCCGCAGCGGGCGACCCCGCCGGTCCTGCACCTCGGCTGAGCGACCTCAGACGAGGGTGAGGGAGACGACCGCCTCGGAGCCCTCGGCGAGGCCCTCCGCCGTACGGACGGCCTTCTTCACGGGCAGCACGTAGGTCCGTTGCTCGGTGCTGGGGAACACCGAGGTGCGCCAGGTCGTCGCGCCGACGGTGACCTCGACGCGCACGCTGCCGAAGCCCTTGCCGGGGCCCGCGGTCGCCTCGATCTCGTCGGACACGTCGAACGGCAGGCTGACGAAGAACCAGGACCCCGACGTCTCCTCGTCCTTGGCGAGCCACCGCCACAGCGGAGCGGTGAAGTCGTAGGTCGTCACGCCGCCATCGTGGCAGCGACCGCGGACAACGGGGGCGTCACTTCTTCGAGGCGAAGCGGGCGAAGCCCAGCAGCACCCCGACCGCCAGGAAACCGCCGATCCACCACGGCCACCACGGCCGGTCTGCGGGATCGGGCTCCGGCGCGACCACCCCGTCGTCGGCGGGACGATCGCCGCGGGCGGGGTCACCCTCGTCCTCCGGGGGCGCGACGCCGTCGATCTCGTCCTGGAGCGCCTGCGGCAGCTCGATCCGCAGGACCTCGGTGAACTGGCCCTCGGAGCTGACGAAGACCTCACCGTCCTCGTCGACCGCGATGCCCTCGCCCTGCGGCTGGAACGGCAGGTCGACCTCGCCGACCTCCTCGAGCGACGGCCAGCGATAGACCGTCGCGGAGCTGTAGCCCCGGAGCACGACGTGCTCGCCGTCGGGGAAGAACGCCCCGTCGGTCGCGATCGGCATCGCCTCGCCGATCTCGCGGAGCCGGTTGGGCCCGTCGGGGTCCAGCTCCGCCGGCGCGGCATAGACCTGGCCGATGAACTCCTTGGCGACGACGAGCACCTGCCCGGTCCGCGGGTGCACGAGCAGCGCCTCGGCGTCGTGGGCGTCGTCGGGGTAGCGCAGCTCGTAGGACGTCGGCGTCACGGCGCCGTCCTCGCCGAACGGCACCCGCACCAGCTCGATCCCGTCACGCTGGTCGATGTTGTCGCCGATGTCGCCGACGAGGACGTCCCCGTCGGGGGTGGGCGCGATCGCCTCGACGTCGAACGGCTCCCCGACCCAGGTGGTGACGGCGACCGTCTCCCCCGTCGCGGGGTCGACCGTGAACACCCGGCCGCCGTCACCGGAGTCGTTGACCGTGGCGAACAGCCCGTCGCGCGCCACCAGGCCGCTCGACTCGATGATCGCAGGGTCGGCGAACGTGAACGCCACCTCGTCCGCGGCCGTCGTGCTCGAGGTCGACGGGGCCGCGGCGGCGAAGCCGAGGCCGAAGGGCAGCGCCGCCAGGGCGAGCAGGATCTTCTCCACCCGGCTCACCTCGCTTCCGTGGTGTCGGTGGGCAGCCCGGGCTGCCCCGGGAGCCCCAGCAGGACCGCGAGCCGCGGCGTCACCTGCCAGCTGGCGACGAGGTCGTCGTACTCCTGCCGCAGCGCGGGGTCGGCGCTCGCCCCGGTGCGGACGGCGCGCAGCAGGGTGTTGCGCGGCGTGTGCTGGCTCTCCACGAACTGCATGACGTCGACACGGTAGCCGCGCTGGCGCAGCAGCATCTCCCGCACCGCATCGGTCAACGTGTCGGCGAAGCGCTCGCGGAGGATGCCGTGCCGGGTCAAGGAGGTGTAGGGCGGCGGGGTCGGGGCGGTGCGCAGCTGGGCGGCGAGGTCGTGGTGGCAGCAGGGCGCGGCGAGGACGACCGGCGCCTCCCACGCGACCGCTCGGGCGAGCGCCTCGTCGGTGGCGGTGTCGCAGGCGTGCAGGGCGAGGACGACGTCGGGCCGCTCGTCGCGCTCGGGGAGGATCGCACCGTCGATGGTGCCGACGACGAAGTCGGCGTCGATGCCGAGGTCGGCGGCCAGCCGGGCGTTGTGGTCGGCCGACTGCTGCTTCACGTCGACCCCGACCAGCCGGACCGGGACGCCGCGGTGCTCGGTGAGGAAGCGATGGGCGGCGAAGGTGAGGTAGCCGTTGCCGCAGCCCAGGTCGACGATCCGCAGCGGATCGTCGGCGGTCGGCTTCCGGAGCCGGCCGGTGGCCCGGGCGTCGGCGATCGTCGTGTCGAGGATCCGGACGAACTCCTCGACCTGACGGTACTTCGCCTGCCGGCTGGGCTTGATCCGGCCCTGCGCGTCAGCCAGGCCGAGCGCGACGAGGACCGGGTCGTCGCCCGGCAGCAGCCGCTCCTTCTCCCGGTCGTGGGAGCGTTCCGCGACGACGGCGTCAGCGCGGTCGGCGGTGTGGGTGATGACGTCGAGCTTCTTGGTGACCCGGGTCTGGTGCACCTGGGTGGTGGTCTCGACGTGCCAGTTGCCGAACGGCTCCGCGAGCAGGGCGTCGACCGCAGCCGCGGCCGCCTCGCCGAGGGCATGGTTGGCGGTGTGCGCCTGGGTGGCGTCGTACGTCGTGACCTGGAGGTGGCGACCGGACTTGAGGTCGACCCACCGCAGCTCCGCGCGGCGCCACTGCGGCTGACGGCCCTTCTGGCGTCCCGAGGCCAGGCCGCGCACGAGGTCGTCGGCGGCGAGGAGCCGGTCCCGGACCCGAGCCAGCCCGGTCTCGAGGCTGTCGGTGGTGGATCCCATCGTCAGGCCCTCACTTGAGCAGCGCGGCCACGACGACGATCACGAGCAGGGCGCCCAGCGCGACCGGGATGACGAGTCGACGGTGGCGGGGGTTCACCGGGCAAATCTAGCGGCCGCGCGTGAGGAGCTCGGCCAGGTGCAGGGCCTGGACGCCCTCGAGGTCGTCGAGCTGGAGCGCGCAGGACAGACCGTCGGCCAGCACCACGGTGGCGGGATCGGCCGCCAGCGCGGTCCGCACGGCCGGCAGCAGGTGGGACTCCGCGATGGCGACGGACGTCTCGTAGTGACCCTTCTCGACGCCCCAGTTCCCCGCGAGGCCGCAGCAGCCGGGCACCACGGTCACGGTCGCGCCGGCCCGTTCGAGGAGCGCTCGATCGGCGGCCCAGCCGAGCACCGACGAGTGATGGCAGTGCGGCTGGGCGACGACCCGGACGTCGCTGAGGTCGGGCAACGGCAGGTCGAGGCGGGTGATGAGCTCGGCGAGCGTCACGACACCGAGACCGGCGTCCGAGCGCAGCGCGGCCGTGCAGGACGGCTCGACCCCGAGGACCGGCACTCCGCTGTCGAGGTACGGCGTCAGGGTCGCCCGGGTGCGGTCGAGGATCCGCTCCGCCGCGTCGCGCTGTCCGGTCGACGTCCACGTCAGCGCGCAGCACGCCCGCTCGTCGATGACCCGGGCGGTCAGTCCGGCGCTCTCGAGGTAGGTGAGCGCCGCGAGGCCGGGGCCCGTGCGGAAGTACTCGGTGAACGAGTCGGCCCACACCCAGACGTCCACGCCGCCCGCCCGGCCCTGGACCTTCTCCAGGGTCGACGTCGGCGCGGCCTTGCGCAGTCGCGGTGTCGCGAGCGGCGGCAGCGACCGGCGCGCGTCCATCCCGGCGACCGCCTTGGCGAGCGACGCGAACGGCCCGCCCTTGAGCGCCAGGTTGCCGGCCCGGGCCAGCGGCGCCCCGAGCCGCGCCCACCGCGGCAGCCGGCCCATCACGTAGTGCGAGCGCGGCCGCCTCCGGCCGGCGTAGGCCTGGTGCAGGACCTCGGACTTGTGCTCGGCCATGTCGACCCCGGTCGGACAGTCCGACGCGCAGCCCTTGCACGACAGGCAGAGGTCGAGCGCCTCGAGGACCGCCGGGTCGGTGAGACCGCCGGCCAGACCGCCGGTCACCGCCTCCTGGAGGACGCGGGCGCGACCCCGGGTCGAGTCCTTCTCCTCACGGGTCGCCACGTAGGACGGGCACATCACCCCCGCGGGAGACGGGGCGACGCACTTCCCGACGCCGGTGCAGCGGTGGACCGCCTCGGCGATGTCCCCGCTGACGAGGAGCGGGAGCACCGGCCGCAGGTCGGCGTCGAGCGGACGGGGGTCGACGAGGACCCCGGGGTTGAGCAGGTCCTGCGGGTCGCACGCGTGCTTGACCGCCCGGAACAGCGACAGCGAGCGCTCGTCGTACATCAGCGGGAGGAGCTCGGAGCGGGCACGGCCGTCACCGTGCTCGCCGGACAAGGACCCACCGTGCTCGCGCAGGCGCTCTGCGCACGCGAAGAGGAACTCCCGGAACGCGCCGGCCCCGCCGGAGAAGTCGAAGTCGATCCGGACGTGCACGCAGCCGTCGCCGAAGTGGCCGTACGGCACCCCGTCGAGGCCGTGGGTCCGCAGCAGGCCGTCGAAGTCGCGCAGCCAGGCGCCGAGCCGATCGGGCGGGACGGCAGCGTCCTCCCAACCGCTGTAGGCCGGGCGGGACAGGCTTCGCGCGGCGAGCCCGGCACCGTCCTCGCGGATCCGCCACAGTGCCGCCGCCTCGGCGGCCGAGCTCACGACCCGCGACGCGAGCGCACCCGACACCCCCGCGAGCGTCGCGACCGCACCGGCCCGCTCCGGGCCCGCGACCTCGACGAACAGCCAGCCGGCGCCGGCCGGGAGGTCGGGGACCGCCCCGCCACGCGCCCGCACCAGGTCGACGATCCGCGAGTCGAGGCCCTCGCACGCGACCATTCGGGCGTCTCCGGCGACGGAGGCGAGCAGCACGGGCACTGCGTCGGCCGCCTCGATCATCGACGGGTAGCCGAGCACGAGCAGGTCGCGTTCCTCCTCGGGCACCAGCGCGACGGTGACCTCGCGGAGCAGACCGAGGGTCCCCTCGGAGCCGGCGAGGAACCGCGGGACGGAGAGCCGCTCGGGCAGCAGGTGCTCGAGGGAGTAGCCCGACACCTGGCGGGAGAACCGGCCGAACGAGGTCCGCACGTGGCCCAGCTCCGCGGCGACCACGGCAGCCAGCCGTGCCTCGACCTCCCCGGGAGCCGCGGCGCGGTCGCCCCACAGCACGTCGGCCGCGACGACGGTGTCGGCGGATCGCCCGTAGCCGAGCGCGCGGGATCCGCACGCGTTGTTGCCGACCATGCCGCCGATCGTGCAGCGGGTGTGGGTCGAGGGGTCCGGTCCGTAGCGGAGCCCGTGGGGCGCGGCCGCCTTCTGGAGCGCGGCGTGCACGATGCCCGGCTCCACCCGGGCGGTCCGCGCCTCGGCGTCGATCTCGAGCACCCGGTCGAGCCGGCGCAGGTCCACGACGATCCCCTCGCCGACCGCGTTGCCCGCGATCGACGTACCGGCGCCGCGTGCGGTCACCGACGTGCCAGCAAGCGCCGCCACCTCGAGCACGGCCTCCAGGTCGTCACGGTGCCGCGGCCGGGCGACCGCCGTCGGCAGCACCCGGTAGACCGAGGCGTCGGAGGAGTAGAGGGCGCGGGTCAGGCTCGAGTCGTCGGCATCCACGCCACGGCGGGCCAGCTCGGCCACCACACCCTGCGCGTCGTCCACCTGCGCCAATCTAGTGGTGTCCCTCTCAACCGGCTGCCGCGGCCGGTCACCCAGGCGTTCGCCCGAGCGGCGCTGCCGAAGTTTTACCTGCGTGGTCCACCGTCCCTCAGCGCGCAGGCGCGCCGCGATCTACGTTCGAGACGGACTTCCCTGACGCTCCCTCAGAGACCCGCCGGAGGCACGCATGATCCGCACGCTGGCCCGTACCGTCCTCGCGCTGATCTGTGCGCTCGTCGCCGCGGCCGCCCTCGCCGGAGGGCCTCCGGCCACCGGCGCCGGCGGTGCCAGCGGCGAGCCGGGCAGGGCGGTCTCGTCCGTGGCCGTGGAGACGGTGTCCGCTGCCATGGACGGCGGTTGGTACCACACCTGCGGCCTGCGCAGCACCGGCACCGTGCTGTGCTGGGGACGCAACACCAACGGCGAGTCCACCCCGGCGAGCGGGACCTTCTCCCAGGTCGCCGCCGGCTTCGACAACACCTGTGGCCTGCGCACCGACGGCACCGTCTCCTGCTGGGGTGCCAACCAGCTCGGCCAGTCCACCCCACCTCCGGGGATGTACACCGGGGTCACCGCCGGCACCGGCCATGCGTGCGGCGTACGACGAGGATCGGCGATCTGCTGGGG
This sequence comes from Nocardioides stalactiti, assembly GCF_014180715.1. GTDB lineage: Bacteria > Actinomycetota > Actinomycetes > Propionibacteriales > Nocardioidaceae > Nocardioides > Nocardioides stalactiti. The sequence goes on from NZ_JACEFC010000024.1 coordinate 31,779, forward strand.
CGACAACAGCTACGGCGAGGGGACCGTGCCACCGGGCGCCTTCACTACCCTCGCCGCCGGCGGCAACCACACCTGCGGGCTGGAGGTCGACGGCACGGTGTCCTGCTGGGGCGACGGCTCCTTCGGCCAGTCCACCGCTCCGACCGGCACGTTCATCGCCTTGTCCGCCGGGACGGTCCACACCTGCGGGCTCCGCTCGACGGGCACGGTGGCCTGCTGGGGCCTCGACTTCTACGGCCAGGTGAGCGCGCCGACGGGCACCTTCACCAAGATCGACTCCGGCCTCACCCACACGTGCGGGCTCCGGTCCAACGGCACCGTGGCCTGCTGGGGCAGCGGCGCCGGCGTCGTGCCGACAGGCATCTTCGTGAACGTCATGGCGGGCTCGTACCACAGCTGCGCGGTCCGCCCCAGCGGCACCGCGGTCTGCTGGGGGCTTGACGACGAGAACCAGGCGTCGCCCTCCCCGACGGCCAAGTTCCTGGTCCCGGCAGTCAGCGCCGGCAACGGCAGCACCTGCGGCATCACCCCGGGCGGCCTCGTCAACTGCTGGGGACCCGCCGCCGACCCGGTGGTCACCGACACCCCGTCCGGTGCCTACACCTCGATCAGCGACGGCGGCGGCCATGCCTGCGGGCTCAAGGCCAACGCCACGTTGTCGTGCTGGGGGTCCGACGCCGCCGGCGAGGCGAGCCCGCCGACCGGTGCGTTCATCAGTGTGAGCGCGGGCGCCGACCACTCCTGCGGCGTCCGCGTCAGCAGCGCCCTCGTGTGCTGGGGCGACGACGCCTTCAACCGAGCGACTCCCCCGGCCGGCGCCGGCTACCTCCAGGTGACCGCGGGCAGCCTGCACAGCTGTGCGATCCGGACCACCGGCACGGTCGAGTGCTGGGGCAGCGACGGTTCCGGCCGGGCGACCCCGCCGACCGGCCGCTTCGACATCGTCAGCGCCGGCACGGCCCACACCTGCGGCCTGCGCACCACCGGCACCCTCGCCTGCTGGGGCAGCACCACGATGGGCCAGACCGACGCCCCGACCGGCGCGTTCGTGAGCCTCAGCGCCAAGGGCACCCACAGTTGCGGGGTCCGCGCCTCCGGGGCGATCGTCTGCTGGGGCTCCACCGGCTTCGGCAAGGCCACCCCGCCCGCCGGCACCTTCCGCACCGTCAGCGTCGGCGCCGACCACAGCTGCGCCGTACGCACCAACGGCAACGTCGTCTGCTGGGGCCGCAACAACAACGGTCAGACCACCGTCCCCGGCACCTTCAGCTGACCCCGAACCCGCACACTTCGGTCCACGAACCCGCAAGGTTCGGCCCCCGAACCCGCAAAGTTCGGAGCTCGCCGTTGCCGGTCAGCCCACATCCTGCGGACTCAACGACCAAAGCCTGCGGGTTCGTCGACCGAACCCCGCAAGTTCGGCGGTGTCACCAGTGGTGGAGGGAGGAGCCGATGATGGTGGCGAGGTCGGCCTCGGTGACGGGCTTGGGGGCGGTGGCGAGGAGGCGTTGCTGTTGTACGGCGCCGCCGACGAGGTCGTCGACGTCGGACTCGCCGTAGCCGACCTCGCCGAGCCCGTTGGGGGTGCCGATGTCGCGCATGAGCGTCGCCAACGTGCGGGGCAGCACGTCCGGGCCGCTGCCCTCGGCAGCGGGGTCCAGCAGGCGGGCGGCCCGCAGGTGCCGGTCCGGGGCGGCGTCGAAGGTGAACCGGAACGCCTCGGGCGCGGTCAACGCGACCGCCATGCCGTGCGGCACGATCGGCTCCACGCCCGGGTAGCCCGCGGGCCGGAAGTCCCGCACCCGACCGGCGATCGGGTAGGCGTTGGCGTGCGGGATGTGGACGCCGGCGTTGCCGAAGCCGAGCCCGGCGAACGTCGCCGCGAGCGACATCTGCTCCGCGACCTCCGGCGCCATACCGCCCTCCCGCACCGCGTCGCGGAACGCGCCGGCGAGCAGGCCGAGCGCCCGCTCGGACCACAGGTCCGCGATCGGGTTGGAGCCGCAGTACGGCACGCGCTGCTCGGGCTGCTTGGCGTCGAAGTCCCCGTACCAGCGGGCCGTGTAGCTCTCCAGCGCGTGGCAGAGGATGTCCATCCCGGCCGCGGCGGTGACGCCGGCGGGCTGGGTCGCGGTCAGGTCGGGGTCGACGACGGCGAGCCGCGGCCGCAGCGCCGGGTGGCTGATGCCCGTCTTCACCTTGAGCGCGAGCACGTCCATCACGCAGATCGTCGTGCTCTCGCTGCCCGTGCCGGTCGTGGTCGGTACGGCGACGAGCGGGAGCAGCGGCTGCTGCGGCGCCCTCGCCTTCCCGACCGGGGCGTTGATGTAGTCCATGAGGTCACCGGGGTTCGTCACCAGGAGCGCGACCGCTTTGGCGGTGTCGATCGACGACCCGCCCCCGACCGCGACGACGGCGTCGAACGGTCCCTCGGCGCGGGCGAACTCCACCGCGTGGGTGAGCGACTCGTCGGTCGGCTCGACGTGGGTCTCGTCGTACGTCGTCACCTCGATCCCGCGCCCGGTCATCGCCTCGGCGACCCGCGCCGGGTGGCCGGCCGCGACCACTCCCGCGTCGGTCACGAGCAGCACCCGTCGGGCTCCCCAGCCCGCCAGGTCGTAGCCGATCTCGCGGGAGGCGCCCCGCCCGAACTTGAGTGCGGGAGCGGCATACGTGAAGACGGTCTCGGTCACCGGCACAACCTAGCGCCGCGCCGCGGGACTTGGCCGAATCGTCTGCCGGCGACACCACGCCGTGCGACGGTGAGCAGGTGCCACGGACCTCGCACCGCCCTCGTCGTACGCCGGTGGCCGTCGCGCTGATCGTTGCCACCTTCGTCCTCGGGTGGCTCGCGCCGCTCGGAGCGAGCGCCGAGTCGCCCGCCGCGGCGTCGGCAGCCGGCGCGGTCGTGGGCCGGATCGACGCCGGCGCGGCCCACAGCTGCGGGATCCGGAGCGACGGGACCCTCGCCTGCTGGGGAGCCGACAGCGACGGCCAGCAGACCCCGCCGTCGGGCGTCTTCACCAGCGTGACGAGCGGGTTCCGGCACAGCTGCGCCCTCCGGACGACCGGGACGGTGGCCTGCTGGGGTCTCGACAACAACGACCAGGCCAGCCCGCCGACGGGCGCCTTCGTCGCGCTCTCCGCCGGCTTCGGCCACACGTGCGGGATCCGCTCGAGCGGTCGGGTCGGGTGCTGGGGCGCCGACCTCGCCGGCCAGTCGTCCCCACCGTCGGGCGTCTTCATCGCGGTCGCGGCCGGCTACGCGAACACCTGCGGCGTGCGGGTCAACGGCGCGATCGCCTGCTGGGGCGGCGACTCCGAGGGACAGTCCTCACCGCCGTCGGGCGGTTTCACCGCGGTCGCCGTGGGCGACGCGCACGCGTGCGGCATCCGTACGACGGGCGCGGTGACCTGCTGGGGCGACAACACCGCCAGTCAGGCGGCGCCGCCCGCGGGGACCTTCACCGCCGTGACCGCCGGCCCGCTCGACACCTGCGCGCTGCGGGCGAGCGGCACGATCGCGTGCTGGGGCGACAACACCTACGGCCAGCGCAACGCCCCGAGCGGCACGTTCACCGCGGTCACACTCGGCGACCTGCACGCCTGCGCCGTCCGGACCACCGGTACGACGACGTGCTGGGGCGAGGCCGACGAGGACCGCACCACCCCGCCGGCCGGGTCGCTCCAGGTGCTCACGGTCGGCGCGGGCAACGAGAGCAGCTGCGGGGTCGCGGCCAACGGGACCCTGGACTGTTGGGGCAGCCCGACCGACCCGGTGGTCACGGGGGCCCCGACCGGCTACTTCACCGCGGTGAGCGGCGGACTCGGCGGCCACGCGTGTGCCGTGCGGTCCAACCGCAGGGTCATCTGCTGGGGCACGAACACCGCGGGCCAGGCGACGGCGCCGTCCGGCACCTTCGCGGCCGTGTCGGTAGGGAGCAGCCACACGTGTGCGTTGCGGCCCGCCGGCACGATCGCCTGCTGGGGCTCGGCGACCCAGGGCAAGACCAACGCCCCCGCGGGCGGCTTCCGGGTCGTGTCCGCGGGCGCCACCGCCTCGTGCGCCGTCGCGGCCAGCGGCGACCTCGACTGCTGGGGCTCGAGCTCCGGCGGCCAGTCGACGCCGCCAGCGGGCGCGTTCCGGTCGGTGTCCGTGGGGAGCGGCTTCGCCTGCGCCGTCCGCGCCAGCGGCTCCCTGGCGTGCTGGGGCGCCGACGGCAGCGGCCAGGCCTCGCCCCCGTCCGGCAGCTACGTGGCTGTGTCGGCCGGGCGGGACCACGCCTGCGCGGTGAGCGGTACCGGCGTGGTGCGTTGCTGGGGTGCGACCGGCTACGGCAAGGCGACTCCCCCCGGGGACCGTTTCCTCGCCGTCGACGCCGGCGCGAACCACACCTGCGGGCTGCGCGTCGACGGCACCGCCCGGTGCTGGGGGCGCAACCACCTCGGCCAGACGACGGTGCCGGGCTGGCTCGTCTAGTGGTGTGCGGCTCAGCGAGCGGCGGCGACGGCGGCGGTGACGAGTCTGCTGTAGCGGGTCGCGTCGTCGGCGATCTCGGTGAACGGCACCCACGCGACCGCGTCGGTGGTCCCGTCGACCTCCACGACGCGCGGCTCGACGTCGGTCGGCACCGTCGCGCGATAGACGATCCGGATGGCGTGGAAGTCCTCGCGCCGGCCGTTGGGCGCGGTGCCGGTGAAGTGGTGGTCGTCCACGGTCAGCAACGGGCCGAGCTCACCGTCGAGACCGCACTCCTCGTGCAGCTCGCGCAGGACGGTCGCCGCGGGCGACTCGCCGTGGTCGACCCCGCCGCCGGGCAGGGTCCAGACGCCCGGGTGCGGCCCGAGCGCGGAGTTCCGGGTGAGCAGCAGGGCGCCGTCGCGCTCGACGTAGGCGTACGCCGCCACCCGCTGGCGCCGGTGCGGGAGCAGCCGCTCGAGCGCGTCGATGACGAGGCCGACGGTCGGCAGGCTGCCGTCGAGGACGGCCGCGAGCGGCTGCCAGGCGGCCTCGACGGTCGAGCCGTCGACCTCGACGACGTGCGGCGCGGGGGCGTCCGCGGCGACCCAGCCGTCGTACACGATCCGCACGGAGTGGGCGTCGACCCGCCGGCCGCGACGCCAGGTGTCGGGGAGGTGCATCGAGAACACGTGCGAGGTGTCGCCGACCTCGGCGCGCAGCCCGGTCTCCTCGTGGATCTCGCGGACGACCGCCGCCCGGGGGTCCTCCCCGTGGTCGACGCCGCCGCCGGGAAGCGTCCACAGCTCGTGTCGCGTCACCCGTTCCGCGAGCCGGCTGAGCAGGATCTGGTCGCCGCGGACGATGACGGCGTACGCCGCCAACCGCTGTACCCGCTGCCCCATGCCGTCCTCCTCGCCGACGCCCAACCTACTGCCCCGCCCCTCTGAGCGGCTCGGTCACGCGACCTGCTCAGGAGAAGGGGGGACGCTCGTCGCGGGTGAGCGACGTGCGTCCGGCCCAGCGCCACACCCGGGCGGCCCGGTCACGGTCCTCGTCGGTGACCAGGTTGCCCATCCAGCGCAGGGCGAGGGTCATCAGCAGGTCGGAGCGCATGCCGATCGGCCCGAGCGCGTTGACCACGCGCGGCCGGGTGGCGACGCCGGCCAGCCGGCGGGCGATCGAGAACGACTCGCCGTAGTGCTCGCGGAGCACCGCCGGCCAGACGATCCCGAGGTCGCTGCCCGGCTGCTCGACCATGAGCTCGGCGATGAACCGGCCCGACTCCAGCCCGTAGTCGATGCCTTCACCGTTGAGCGGGTTGACGCACGCCGCCGCGTCGCCGATGAGGGCCCAGTTGGGGCCCGCGACGTTGGACACGGCGCCTCCCATCGGCAGCAGCGCGGAGGTCTCGGCCCGCAGGTCGCCCTCGAGCCCGAACCCTTCGCGGCACTGCTCGGCGTAGAGGCGCATCAACGGCTTGACGGCCACGTCGGTCGGTCGCTGCGCGGTCGCCAGGGTGCCCGCGCCGATGTTCACCTCGCCGTTGCCGAGCGGGAAGATCCAGCCGTAGCCGGGGACGACCTTGCCGTCCGCGTCGCGGAGCTCGAGGTGGGAGCTGATCCAGGGGTCGTCGCTCATCGACGAGGCGACGTAGGAGCGTCCGGCGACGCCGTAGACGGTGTCGCGGTGCCACTCCCGGCCGAGGATCTTGCCGAGCGGCGAGCGGACGCCGTCGGCGACGACCAGCCGCTGGCACTCGATCTCGAACCGCTCGCCACCGCGGGTGCCGCGCTCGAAGACGACGGCGGCGACGCGGCCGCCCTCGAGCCGTACGTCGACCGCCCGGGCGCCGTCGATGCCGATGGCGCCGGACTTGAGCGCCGTCGTCCGCAGGTGGTCGTCGAGCTCGGTCCGGGCGACCGCGCTCCCCCAGTCCGGCAGGGTGCCGCCCGGCCACGGGAGGTGGAGCGTCTGGCCGAAGCCGTGGGCACGCAGGCCCTGGTTGACCGTGTGCGCGCGCAGCCAGTCGGTCAGCCCGAGCCGCCCGAGCTCGCCGATCGCGCGCGGGGTGAGCCCGTCGCCGCAGGTCTTGTCGCGCGGGAACACCGCCGCGTCGGCGAGGACGACGTCGAGCCCGAGGCGCGCGGACCAGGCCGCGGCGGCGGACCCGGCGGGGCCCGCGCCCACGACGAGCACGTCGGTGCGCTGGGGAGTCGTCATGCCGCTCATTCTCTCAGGCGACAGGAAAGCACGAGGCCCCGCCTCACCCCGGAGGGTGCGACGGGGCCTCGTGGCCGACTGGCTCAGTTCTGGTAGGAACCGAAGTCGAAGTCGTCCAGCGCGACGGCCTGGCCGCCGGTGCTGCCGAACTCGTAGTCGTAGGACTCGTAGCCGGTCACCGCGTAGGCCGCCTGACGCGCCTCCTCGGTGGGCTCGACCCGGATGGCGCGGTAGCGCTCCAGACCGGTTCCCGCCGGGATCAGCTTGCCGATGATCACGTTCTCCTTCAGACCGCGCAGCGAGTCCGAGCGACCGTTGATCGCGGCGTCGGTGAGCACTCGGGTGGTCTCCTGGAAGGAGGCCGCCGAGAGCCACGACTCCGTGGCGAGCGACGCCTTGGTGATGCCCATGAGCTCCGGGCGGCCCGAGGCCGGCTTGGAGCCCTCGGAGACGACCCGACGGTTCTCCTCCTCGAAGAGCACCCGGTCGACCAGGTCGGACGGCAGCAGGTTGGTCTCGCCCGACTCGAGCACCGTGATCCGGCGCAGCATCTGCCGCACGATGATCTCGATGTGCTTGTCGTGGATCGACACACCCTGGCTCCGGTAGACCTCCTGGACCTCGTCGACGAGGTGCTGCTGGGTCCGACGAACGCCGAGGATGCGCAGCACCTCCTTCGGGTCCGGGGTGCCCTGCGTGAGCATCGCGCCGACCTCGATGTGGTCGCCGTCGGCCACGAGGAGCCGCGAGCGGCGGGAGACGACGTACTCCTTCACGTCGCTGCCGTCGTCGGGGGTGACGAGGACCTTGCGGGCCTTGTCGGTCTCCTCGATCTGGACGCGGCCGGCGGCCTCGGAGATCGGCGAGACACCCTTGGGCGTACGGGCCTCGAACAGCTCGACGACGCGGGGCAGACCCTGCGTGATGTCGTCGGCCGAGGCCACACCACCGGTGTGGAACGTACGCATCGTCAGCTGCGTGCCGGGCTCACCGATCGACTGGGCGGCGATGATGCCGACCGCCTCGCCGATGTCGACGAGCTTGCCGGTGGCCAGCGAGCGGCCGTAGCACTTCGCGCAGGTACCGGTGCGGGCGTCGCAGGTGAGGACCGAGCGGACGACGACCGTCTCGATGCCGGCCTCGATGAGCTCGGCGATCTTGACGTCACCGAGGTCGTCACCGGCGGCGGCGAGGATCTCGCCGGTCGTCGGGTGGGCGACCTCGACGGCCGAGGTACGGGCGTAGGCCGCGGTCTCGGCGTTCTCGTCCTTCGTGACGACACCGTTGTCGCCGCGGACGCCGATGACCTTCGGCAGACCGCGCTCGGTGCCACAGTCGTCCTCACGGATGATGACGTCCTGCGACACGTCGACCAGACGGCGGGTCAGGTAGCCCGAGTCGGCCGTCCGCAGCGCGGTGTCGGCCAGACCCTTGCGGGCACCGTGGGTCGAGATGAAGTACTCGAGCACGGAGAGACCCTCGCGGAAGTTGGCCTTGATCGGCCGCGGGATGATCTCGCCCTTCGGGTTGGCCACCAGACCACGCATGGCGCCGACCTGACGGATCTGGTTGAAGTTGCCGGAGGCGCCGGAGGTGACCTGCATGAAGATCGGGTTCTTCTTGTCGAAGGCCTTCTCCATGGCGTCACCGACCTGCTTGCCGGCCTCGGTCCAGATCTCGATGAGCTCCTGACGACGCTCGTCGTCGGTGATCAGACCACGCTCGAACTGGGTCTGGATCTTCGCGGCCTTGGCCTCGAAGCCCGAGAGCAGCTCGGCCTTGTTGGACGGCGTCGTGACGTCGGCGATGGACACGGTGACACCCGAGCGCGTGGCCCAGTGGAAACCGGTGTCCTTGAGGGCGTCCAGCGAGGCCGCGACCTCGACCTTGCCGTACCGCTCGGCGAGGTCGTTGACGATCGCCCCGAGCTGCTTCTTGCCCACCTCGTAGTTCACGAAGGGGTAGTCCGCCGGCAGGGTGTCGTTGAAGAGCGACCGGCCCAGGGTGGTCTCGAGGGTGATCGCCTCGCCCGGCTCGACGCCCTCGACGACGGCGTCGGTGAACCGGATCTTGACCTTGCTCTGGAGCGTGATCTCCTTCCGGTCGAACGCCATGATCGCCTCGGCCGGCGAGGAGAACATCCGGCCCTCGCCCACAGCGCCCTCACGGTCGGTCGTGATGAAGAACAGACCGATGATCATGTCCTGGGTCGGCATGGTGACCGGCCGGCCGTCGGACGGCTTGAGGATGTTGTTGGTCGACAGCATCAGGATCCGCGCCTCGGCCTGCGCCTCGGCGGACAGCGGCAGGTGCACCGCCATCTGGTCACCGTCGAAGTCCGCGTTGAACGCGGTGCAGACGAGCGGGTGGATCTGGATGGCCTTGCCCTCGATCAGCTGGGGCTCGAAGGCCTGGATGCCGAGGCGGTGCAGCGTGGGCGCACGGTTGAGCAGCACGGGGTGCTCGGTGATGACCTCTTCGAGGACGTCCCACACGACCGGACGGGCGCGCTCGACCATCCGCTTGGCCGACTTGATGTTCTGCGCGTGCGACAGGTCGACGAGGCGCTTCATCACGAACGGCTTGAACAGCTCCAGCGCCATCTGCTTCGGCAGACCGCACTGGTGCAGCTTGAGCTGCGGACCGGAGACGATGACCGAACGGCCGGAGTAGTCGACGCGCTTGCCGAGCAGGTTCTGACGGAAGCGACCCTGCTTGCCCTTGAGCATGTCGGACAGCGACTTCAGCGGCCGGTTGCCCGGGCCGGTGACGGGACGACCACGGCGACCGTTGTCGAACAGCGAGTCGACGGCCTCCTGGAGCATCCGCTTCTCGTTGTTGACGATGATCTCGGGAGCACCGAGGTCGAGCAGGCGCTTGAGCCGGTTGTTCCGGTTGATCACGCGGCGGTACAGGTCGTTGAGGTCGGACGTCGCGAAACGGCCACCGTCGAGCTGCACCATCGGACGAAGGTCCGGCGGGATGACCGGGACGGCGTCCAGGACCATGCCTTGGGGCTTGTTGCCGGTCTTGCGGAAGGCGTCGACGACCTTGAGGCGCTTGAGGGCGCGGACCTTGCGCTGGCCCTTGCCGGTCGCGATGGTCTCGCGCAGCGACTCGACCTCGGCCTCGATGTCGAAGCTCTCGAGGCGCTTCTGGATCGCCGTGGCGCCCATGTGGCCCTCGAAGTACTTGCCGAACCAGTTCTTCATCTCGCGGTAGAGGACCTCGTCACCCATGAGGTCCTGCACCTTGAGGCTCTTGAACGTGTCCCAGACCTCCTCGAGGCGGGCGATCTCGGCCTCGGAGCGCTTGCGCACCTGAGCCATCTCCCGCTCGGCGCCGTCCTTGACCTTGCGCTTCTGGTCGGCCTTGGCACCCTCGGCCTCGAGGGCCGCGAGGTCCTCCTCGAGCTTCTTGGCGCGGTCGTTGATCGCACCGTCGAGGCGGTCGGTGAGCATCTTGCGCTGCTGGCCGACCTTGGCCTCGAGCGAGGACAGGTCACGGTGACGCGCGTCCTCGTCGACGGCGGTGATCATGTAGGCCGCGAAGTAGATGACCTTCTCGAGGTCCTTCGGGGCCAGGTCGAGCAGGTAGCCGAGCCGGCTCGGGACACCCTTGAAGTACCAGATGTGGGTGACCGGAGCGGCGAGCTCGATGTGGCCCATCCGCTCGCGACGGACCTTGGACCGGGTCACCTCGACGCCGCAGCGCTCGCAGATGATGCCCTTGAAGCGCACCCGCTTGTACTTGCCGCAGTAGCACTCCCAGTCCCGGGTGGGACCGAAGATCTTCTCGCAGAAGAGGCCGTCACGCTCGGGCTTGAGCGTGCGGTAGTTGATGGTCTCCGGCTTCTTGACCTCGCCGTGGCTCCACGTGCGGATGTCCTCCGCGGTGGCCAGGCCGATCTGAAGCTGGTCGAAGAAGTTAACGTCGAGCACGATGGCTGCTGTCCTTCGTTAGTTCTGAAGAGTTGAGGCTGGGGACTGAGGGAGGCGGCGCGCCCGGGGGCGCGCCGCCGTCTCACTCAGACTTCTTCGACGGAGCTGGGCTCGCGACGGGACAGGTCGATGCCGAGCTCTTCAGCAGCGCGGAAGACGTCCTCCTCCGCGTCGCGCATCTCGATGGCGGTGCCGTCCTGGGACAGGACCTCCACGTTGAGGCAGAGCGACTGCATCTCCTTGACGAGAACCTTGAACGACTCGGGGATACCGGAGTCGGGGATGTTCTCGCCCTTCACGATCGCCTCGTAGACCTTGACCCGGCCCGGCACGTCGTCGGACTTGATGGTCAGGAGCTCCTGGAGGGCGTAGGCGGCGCCGTACGCCTCCATCGCCCAGACCTCCATCTCACCGAAGCGCTGGCCACCGAACTGGGCCTTACCGCCGAGCGGCTGCTGGGTGATCATCGAGTACGGACCGGTCGAGCGCGCGTGGATCTTGTCGTCGACGAGGTGGTGGAGCTTGAGGATGTACATGTAGCCCACCGACACCGGGTCCGTGAACGGCTCGCCGGAGCGACCGTCGAAGAGCCGGGCCTTGCCGTCCTCGCCGATCAGGCGGACGCCGTCACGGGTCGGCAGCGTCGCGCCGAGCAGGCCGATGATCTCGTCCTCCCGCGCACCGTCGAAGACGGGCGTGGCGACCTTCGTGTTGGGCTCGGCCTTGTCGACACCGATCGAGATCAGCCGCTGCTTCCAGTCGGAGTTCTCGGGGTCACCCGACAGGTTGATGTCCCAACCCTGCTTGCCCAGCCAGCCGAGGTGCAGCTCGAGGATCTGACCGATGTTCATGCGTCGCGGCACACCCAGCGGGTTGAGCACGACGTCGACGGGGGTCCCGTCCTCCATGAACGGCATGTCCTCGATCGGCAGGATCTTGGCGATGACGCCCTTGTTGCCGTGACGGCCGGCGAGCTTGTCGCCCACCGAGATCTTCCGCTTCTGGGCGACGTAGACCCGCACCAGCTGGTTGACACCCGGGGGCAGCTCGTCGCCGTCCTCGCGGTCGAACACGCGGACGCCGATGACCGTGCCGGACTCACCGTGCGGCACCTTCATCGAGGTGTCGCGGACCTCGCGCGCCTTCTCACCGAAGATCGCGCGGAGCAGCCGCTCCTCCGGCGTCAGCTCGGTCTCACCCTTCGGGGTGACCTTGCCGACCAGGATGTCACCGGTCGTGACCTCGGCGCCGATGCGGATGATGCCGCGCTCGTCGAGGTCGGCCAGCATCTCCTCGGAGACGTTCGGGATGTCCCGGGTGATCTCCTCGGGCCCGAGCTTGGTGTCGCGGGCGTCGACCTCGTGCTCCTCGATGTGGATCGAGGTGAGGACGTCCTCCTGCACCAGGCGCTGGCTGAGGATGATCGCGTCCTCGTAGTTGTGGCCCTCCCACGGCATGAACGCCACGAGGAGGTTGGTGCCCAGCGCCATCTCGGCGTTGTCGGTGCAGGGACCGTCGGCGATCGGCGAACCGACCTCGAGACGGTCACCGACGACGACCAGCGGGCGCTGGTTGATGCACGTGCCCTGGTTGGAGCGGCGGAACTTGGCCAGCTTGTAGGTCTGGTAGGTCCCGTCGTCGTTCATGACCTCGACGAGGTCGGCGGAGACACCCTGCACGACACCGGCGTTGGTCGCCACGAGGACGTCGCCGGCGTCGACCGCGGCACGGAACTCGATGCCGGTGCCGACGATCGGGCTGTCGCTCCGGATGAGCGGGACGGCCTGACGCTGCATGTTGGCGCCCATGAGCGCACGGTTGGCGTCGTCGTGCTCGAGGAACGGGATCAGGGCCGTCGCGACCGACACCATCTGGCGCGGCGAGACGTCCATGTAGTCGACCTCCTCGCCCGGGATCTCGGAGACCTCACCCTGGCGAAGCCGGACCAGCACGCGCTCCTCGGCGAACTTGCCGTTCTTGTCGAGCACGGCGTTGGCCTGGGCGATGACGTGCTTGTCCTCGTCGTCCGCGGTCAGGTAGTCGATCTGGTCGGTGACGACACCCTTGACGACCTTGCGGTACGGCGTCTCGACGAACCCGAACGGGTTGATCCGGCCGTAGGACGCGAGCGAGCCGATCAGACCGATGTTCGGGCCTTCCGGCGTCTCGATCGGGCACATGCGGCCGTAGTGCGACGGGTGAACGTCACGGACCTCCATGCCGGCGCGGTCGCGGGACAGACCACCGGGGCCGAGCGCCGAGAGGCGACGCTTGTGCGTCAGTCCGGCGATCGGGTTGGTCTGGTCCATGAACTGCGAGAGCTGCGAGGTTCCGAAGAACTCCTTCAGCGCCGCGACGACCGGGCGGATGTTGATCAGCGACTGCGGCGTGATGGCCTCGACGTCCTGGGTCGTCATCCGCTCGCGGACGACGCGCTCCATGCGGGCCAGACCGGTGCGCAGCTGGTTCTGGATCAGCTCGCCGACGGTCCGCATCCGGCGGTTGCCGAAGTGGTCGATGTCGTCGGAGCTGATCGGGAGGGCGGCGTCGATCGGGGTCGCCAGCTCGGTGCGGCCGTCGTGCAGCGCGACGATGTAACGGATCGTCGCCACCATGTCCGAGATGGTCATGGTCTGCTGGTCGAAGGCCTGGTCCTGGCCGAGCTTCTTGTTGATCTTGTAGCGACCGACCTTGGCCAGGTCGTAGCGCTTCGGGTTGAAGTAGTAGTTCTTCAGGAGCGTCAGCGCGGCCTCACGCGTCGGCGGCTCGCCCGGGCGCAGCTTGCGGTAGATGTCGAGCAGCGCGTCGTCAGGACCCTGGGTGTTGTCCTTCTCCTCGGTCAGCTGGATCGACTCGAACTGACGGAGGTCGGCCATGACGGCGTCGTAGTCGTAGGCCTCGCCGGTGTCCTCGGCGATCGCCTGGAGCGCCTTGAGCAGGACGGTGACGTTCTGCTTGCGCTTGCGGTCGAGACGGACGCCGACCATGTCGCGCTTGTCGATCTCGAACTCCAGCCACGCACCGCGGCTCGGGATCAGCTTGGCCGTGTAGATGTCCTTGTCGGACGTCTTGTCGGCCGTGCGCTCGAAGTAGACGCCCGGCGAACGGACCAGCTGCGAGACGACGACACGCTCGGTGCCGTTGATGACGAAGGTGCCCTTGGGCGTCATGAGCGGGAAGTCGCCCATGAAGACCGTCTGGCCCTTGATCTCACCGGTCTCGTTGTTGGTGAACTCCGCGGAGACGTAGAGCGGGGCGGAGTAGGTGAGGTCCTTCTCCTTGCACTCGTCGACCGTGTACTTCGGGTCGTAGAAGACCGGGTTCTCGAACGAGAGCGACATCGTCTCGGAGAAGTCCTCGATCGGCGAGATCTCCTCGAAGATCTCCGTGAGGCCGGACTTGTCCGAGACGTCCTCGCCAGCGGCGCGGCGCGCCTCGACGCGACCCTGGTGGGCCGGGTTGCCGACGAGCCAGTCGAAGCTGTCGGTCTGGAGCGAGAGGAGCTGCGGGAGCTCGAGCGGTTCGGAGATCTTTGCGAAAGAGATGCGGGACTTACCGGGGGTGGTGCGCGCGGCCAAGAGGTGTCCTTCGACGGGTTCGCTCTCTGAGTCGCGCCTTCCCCCCACATCTCCAGCCACCGGGCAGGCCGAAGCGCATCTGAGGGCAGGCGCAAAGCGCTACGATACACGAACTCAGGGCGCAATCCAATGCCAGCGCCACCCTCTGTCCAGGAATCTCAACCGGACAGGAACGAGCCTTCGCAGGATCATGCTGTGCCGACCGTCGTCAGGTCAAGCGACAGCCCGGCGCGGCGTGCCCCGGCGAGCGGCTCGGATCAGCCGCAATCATCCTCGGTGCAGATGTCGTCGAGGAGCCAGTCGCCCCCGCTGAGCACCATGTCGAGGGTGGCCCACATCCGCAGCGAGCGCGGCGCCTCGGTGCCCCGCTGGCTGTCCTGGTCGACGAAGACCACGACCGTCGCGCGCTTGCCGTCCTCGGACACCCGGGTCAGCCCGGTGCCGGACACCCGGGCCGTCACGACGACCTTGTCCTCGACGATCTGGTCGGTCAGGGTCGAGCCGTCCTCGGCGGTCTGGGCGAACAGGGCGGTGCGCTTGGCGCCGAACTCCTCGGTCAGGTAGGCCTCCGCCGCGGCGAAGTCCTGGTCGAGGGTCCGGTAGTCGTAGGACAGCACGACCGGTACGGCGTCGGCAGCGACCTCCTCGGCCGTCGTCGCCGCGGTCTCGGCGTCTGCGGCCTGGTCCGCGGTGCTCGCCGGCGAGTCACCGCCGAGGCTGCCGGGCCAGGTCAGGACGACGAC
>NZ_JACEFC010000240.1 GCF_014180715.1 Nocardioides stalactiti
CGTCGTCGGCCCCGGTGCAGCCGGTCAGCTCCGCTACCGGGCGCGGACGTCGCTCGAGGACCGGATCACCGCTTTGCTCGCCGGCGAGCGCACCCGTTACGTTGCACCGGCGGACCAGTGGCAGCCGACGCAGGACGCGGGGGAGCACCTCCGTGCGGCCGCGCGGCGGGTCGACGACCTGCGCTACGCCGCCACGATCCAGAAGGGCTCGGGAGGACACCTGTGACTCAGACGGCTGGGGAGCATCGCGAGGTTCGCGATCTCGCCACCCGCGGCACCGCGATCGGCGAGCGGCTGCAGGGACTCGAGAAGGCGGTGACCGCTGCGCGCGGTCACCTCGACGCCGGTCTCCTCGACGAGACCGAGGCGACCGTCGCACGGGCGACCGGACGGCTCCGGCTGTCCGCGCACCACACGGTGGTCGCGATCGCCGGAGCGACCGGCTCGGGCAAGTCCTCGNGTCGCGATCGCCGGAGCGACCGGCTCGGGCAAGTCCTCGACGTTCAACGCCCTCACCGGCCTCGAGCTGTCGTCCACCGGTGTCCGCCGCCCGACGACGTCGTGGGCGACCGCGTGCGTCTGGGGGAGTGAGGGCGCCGAGGAGGTCCTCGACTGGCTCGGCATCCCGCCCCGGCACCAGACGATGCGGGACACGGTGCTCGACACCCGGCAGGACCAGGCGCTCGACGGCGTCGTCCTGATGGACCTGCCCGACCACGACTCCACCGAGGTCTCCCACCACCTCGAGGTCGACCGGCTCGTCGAGCTCGCCGACCTTCTCGTCTGGGTGGTCGACCCCCAGAAGTACGCCGACGCGGCCCTCCACGACCGCTACCTGGCGCCCTACGCCACCCACGCGGGCGTGATGCTCGTCGTGCTCAACCACGTCGACACCATCGCGCCGGAGAAGCGGCAGGGGATGGTCGACGACGTGAAGCGGCTCCTCGCTGCTGACGGCCTCGGGTCGGTCAAGGTCATCCCGATCAGCGCCCGGGAGGGCATCGGGGTCGACGAGCTCCGCCAGGAGATCGCCTCGCGCGTCGAGCAGAAGCGCAGCACGACGGTCCGGGTCGAGGCCGACATCGCCGCGGCCGCGGGTCGTCTCGACGCCGCCGGCGGCGAGGCTCCCGGACGCGAGATCACGCCGCAGCAGGCCCAGGCGCTCGAGGACCGGGTGGCCGAG
>NZ_JACEFC010000241.1 GCF_014180715.1 Nocardioides stalactiti
CGGCCTCTTCTACTTCTGGCCGCCGGTGTTCGCGGCGCTCGGTCGCGTGTACGGCGGCGACCTCGTCGCCGACGGCCACGCCGATGTCCTCGTGCTCGAGCTGCCGCGGCTGATGGTGGACGGCGTCGGCGGCGAGGTCCTCACCGCGCTGGTGACCGCCGGCGCGTTCGCCGCGTTCCTCTCGACCGCCTCGGGCCTGGCGATCGCGGTCTCTGGCGTGCTGACGCAGGACGTCACCAGCCGGTGGGTCGGCGAGCGCGGCCCGACCGCGTCGGTGGCGACGGCATTCCGCCTGGCAGCGGTGCTCGCGGTGACGGTCCCGGTCGGGGTCGCGCTGCTCGCGACGAACCTCGGGGTGGCGCAGTCCGTCGGGCTGGCGTTCGCGGTCGCGGCGTCGACGTTCTGCCCCTTGCTGATGCTCGGCATCTGGTGGCGCGGACTCACTCCCGCGGGTGCGCTCGCGGGCCTTGCGGCAGGGGGCGTCGGTGCCGGCGGCGCAGCCGTCGTCAACGTGGTCGGGGTCGAGGCGTCCGGCTGGCCCGGCGCGCTGCTCGCGCAGCCGGCGGCCTGGAGCGTGCCGATCGCGTTCGCGACGATGGTGCTGGTCTCGCTCGCCACGCGGTCGCGCACACCCGCGCACGCGCACCGGTTCCTCGTCCGGCTGCACACGCCCGAGGCGCTCGACGTACCTCAGTGACACCTCGGGCCCGCGCGCACCGGTAACCCCTCCGCCGAATCCGTACCTACCTGGGTCGAATCCGTACCTACCTGGGTCGAGTCCGTACCTACCTGGGTCGAGTCCATCCGCATCCGCGGGAATCACCCGACTCGGTTCAGGAAGGTCCCGACTCGGTTCAGGAAGGTCCCGATTCGGTTCAGGAAGGTACGGATTCGACAGGCTAGGCGGGGATGCGGGGGTGCTCGAGGTCGTCGAGGAGGCGGGTGGCGCGCTGACAGAGGAGGTCGACGACCTGGGGGTGGGGACCTATGACGCCGGCGACGACGGCGGCACCGGCAGCGAGGGCGTCGCCGCGCGCGCGACTGCCGAAGTGGCCGGGGGCGAGCAGGTACGGCGAGACGGCGTCACCGGGGCGGACCAC
>NZ_JACEFC010000242.1 GCF_014180715.1 Nocardioides stalactiti
CCTGGTCATCCAGGCCGCGTCGATCTGCGTCCTTGCCATGGGCCTGGTGTTCGTCCTCCTGCTCGGCGAGATCGACCTGTCGGCCGGCGTGGCCGGCGGCGCGTCGGCGACGATCACCGCACTCGCGATCGTCGACCACGGCCAGTCCTGGTGGGTCGCCGCAGTCGCCGGCATCGCCGTCGGTGCACTGATCGGGCTGACCATCGGCATGCTCGTCTCACTGCTCGGCATCCCTTCCTTCGTGGTCACCCTCGCCTTCTTCCTGGCCCTCCAGGCCGTGCCGCTCAAGCTCATCGGCGCCGGCGGCTCGGTGCGCTTCAACGACGAGGTCCTGCGGGGACTGTCGATCAAGAACGTGCCGGTGACGGCGGGTTGGGTCGCGGCGATCGTCCTGGTCGTCGGCTTCGCGGGGTTGAGCCTCTTCCAGCACCGCTCCCGCGTCGCGAAGGGCCTGGTGCACAAGCCGTTCGCCCTCGTGCTCGTGCAGATCGCCGTCTTCGCCGGGATCGTCATCGGTCTCACCTCGCTCCTCAGCCAGAACCGCGCGGTCAACCCTGCCCTGTTCAACATCAGCGGCATCCCGTGGGTCGCACCCGTCGTCATCGCACTGCTGCTCTTCTGGACGTTCGTCCTCACCCGGACCCGGTTCGGCCGCCACCTGTACGCCGTCGGCGGCAACGCCGAGGCCGCGCGCCGGGCCGGCATCAACGTCACCCGCATCAAGATCGCCGCGTTCGTCATCTGCTCCGGGATGGCCGCGGTCTCCGGCATCCTCGCGGCGTCGTACACCGGCAAGGTCTCGCCGGGGTCGGGCGGAGGCAACGAGCTGCTCTATGCCGTCGGCGCGGCGGTCATCGGCGGCACCAGCCTGTTCGGCGGGCGCGGTCGCGCGATCGACGCCGTCATCGGCGGCCTGGTCATCGCGACCATCCCCAACGGGCTCGGCCTGCTCGACCAGGCCAGCTACATCAACTTCGTCGTGACCGGTGGCGTCCTGCTGCTGGCGGCGAGCGTCGACGCGGTCTCGCGTCGCCGACGCTCCGCCGCCGGGGTCTAGGCGTGGCTGCGGGGCCGCGGGCGGGGGCGGGCACCA
>NZ_JACEFC010000243.1 GCF_014180715.1 Nocardioides stalactiti
GACCGGGTCCGACCAGCCGCACCACCACGTGGCGCTGCTGCTCAGTCCCTACTCCTTCACGACCTACCGGGGCAGCTGATGGCAACCGAAGTGATGACCCGCGGGGCGGGCTCGATGCGGATCGACGAGCGGATCGCCGACCGGCACGATGCCCTCACCCCGCAGGAGCGTCGCGCCGCCGCGACCCTGCTCGAGCACCTGGACGACCTCGCGACCTACCGCGCGGCCGAGCTCGCCGATCTCGCCGGCGTCAGCCGGGCCACGATGAGCCGGCTCTTCCGCAGCCTGGGCTTCGAGGACTTCGACGAGGTCCGCGAGCACCTCCGCGCGCTGCGCAGCGCCGGGGAGCCGCGCCGGATCGACGGGGCGCCGAACGCCGAGGCGCTGGCCTCGCTGGAGCAGGCAGCGATCCTGCGCGCGATCGAGCACCCGCGGATCCCCGAGGTCGCCGGACGCCTCGCGCTCGCGACCCGGGTCCTCGTCATCGGGTGGCGCAACAGCTATCCGATCGCCCTCCACCTGCGCGAACAGCTGGCCCAGGCCCGGTCCGACGTCCTCATCGCGCCGGCGCCCGGCCAGACCACCGGCGAGGAGCTGGTGGGCCTCGGGCAGGACGACGTCATCGTGGTCGTCGGCTTCCGGCGCCGACCCCAGGGCTTCGCGGAGTTCCTCACCGAGGCGAGCGGCACCGGTGCGTCCGTCGTCCTGATCGGCGACCCGACCGCGGTCGCCCACGCCTCCCAGGCCTCCATCTGGCTCGAGTGCCCGCTGCAGCACTCGCTGGCGTTCGACAGCTATGCCGCGCCGATGGCCCTGGTGAGCGTGCTCGCCGACGCCGTGCTCGGCGCGTGCGGACGGGCGGGCAGCAGGAGGGTCGGCCGGATCACCGAGACGTACGAGCGGATGGGCGAGGTGGAGTGAGCGTGCCCGGCCCCGCCGTCCCCGACCGCCCCGACAACACCGGCGCCACCGGCGCCACCGGCGCCACCGGCGCCACCGGCGCCACCGGCGCCACCGGCGACGCAGCCTGGCTCGCCCGGGCGATCGAGCTCGCGACCGCCAACGTCGGCGGCGGGGGCGGCCCGTTCGGC
>NZ_JACEFC010000244.1 GCF_014180715.1 Nocardioides stalactiti
CCGGGTGCTGCGCAGGGACCGGTCGAGAGGGTCGACGAGCTCGACCATCCGGCGCAGACCCTCGCGGTGCCGGATCCGGAACGGGGACGACGCGATGACCGAGACCCCCTCGTCGGCGGCGGCCTGGAGCTCGCGGATCATCCGGTCGGTGGCGCGCGCGTCGGCGAGCAGCTCGAGGGCGGGGTCGGGCTCGCCGTCGATCATCACGTGACTGGTGGCACGCAGCAGCTCGGCGATCTTGCGGGCGACCGTGGCCGCCTGCTCGCGCGGCTTGCGCAGCGGCGCGCCCGGGACGATGGTCGCGGCGACGAGCGCGACCCCACCGCCGATGAGCGCGTCGGTCCAGCGGGTCAGCGCCGCGTCGGGGTCAGGGAGCAGGGTGGCGACGACGATCGACTGCACGGCGGCCTGGGTGACGAAGAGGTTGCCCGCGTCGAGGAGCAGAGCCGTCGACATCGCCAGGCCGACGATGAGCGCGAGCTGCCAGGCCCCCGACCCGATCCACACGACGAGCACGTCGGCGACGAAGACGCCGATCGCGACACCGAGGGTGACCTCGGCGACCCGCCGCAGCCGCTGGCCGTAGGACGTGCCGAGCGACACGACCGCCGCGATGGGCGCGAAGAACGGTGTGTCGTGGCCGAAGACGTCGGCCGCGAGCCACCACGCCACGCCCGCGGCGATCGAGCACTGGACGACCGCGAAGAGCTTGCTGCGCCACCGCTGGACACGTCCACCGAGCGAGAGCCGGCTGCGCTCCCACATCCGATCCAGCGGCACCTCCACGCGCCGATCGTCCCACGGGACCGATGTGTGGAACGCTGGGTCCCGTGCGGATCGACTTCCACGGCTCCCCCGAGCCGACCCTCGGTGTGGAGTGGGAGTTCGCGCTCGTCGACCGACGTACCCGCGACCTGCGCAACGACGCCGCCCACCTCTTCGCCCGCGCCAAGGCGCGGGTGCCGGACCCGAGCCGCCTCCACAAGGGG
>NZ_JACEFC010000245.1 GCF_014180715.1 Nocardioides stalactiti
CGGCGAACGGCGGGTCAGGGGCCGCAGGTTTCATCCATACTTTCGCCCGTGGGTGACGTACAACCGCTGCGGGTGGCGGGAGGCTCGGGGCGACGGCGTGACGTCAGCATCGTCAACGCGCGCACCCTCGCCGACGCCGGTCGGTGGCGGGAGGCGCACGAGCTGCTCGCGGGCGTCGACGGGCTCCCCCCGGCCGACCTGGAGCTGCGCGGCACGATCGCCTACCTCCTCGGCGACGCCCGGACCTACTTCGAGGACCTCGCGGCGGCGTTCGAGGCTCACCACGACCCGCCGAGCGCGGCACGGTGTGCGTGCTGGCTCGGGATCATGCACCTCATCCGCGGCGAGGCCGGCCACAGCGCCGGCTGGATGGCCTCGGCCCGCCGGATCGTCGACGAGCACGGCGAGTGCGCAGCCAGCGCCTACCTCGAGGTCATGGCGATCCTCGGTGACGCGTCCCCCGGCCGAGACCAGGCGATCGCGAAGGCGCGCGAGGTCAACCAGATCGCCCGCCGGCACCGGGACGTCGACGCGGTCGCGCTGACCGGCCAGACCCTCGGTCACCTGCTCATCCGCACCGGCCGTGCCGACGAGGGCCGCGCACTCATGGACGAGGCGATGGTCGCCGCCACGTCGCGTCGGCTGTCCTCGCCGCTGGTCGAGATACTGGTCTACCTCGCGGTCATCGCCGGCTGCCGACTGCTCCTCGACCTCACCCGTGCGCGCGAGTGGACCGCGGCGATCGGCCGTCTCCGCTCCCGCTCGCCCGAGCTCGCCTCCTTCAGCGGGGTGCTGGCGCTCTGCCGCGCCGAGCTGCACCACCTGTCCGGGGAGTGGGCCGAGGCCCTGCGCGAGCTCGACGCGGTCACGGACCGGCCGCTCCAGGGTGAGGCCGCGTTCCTGCGCGGCGAGATCCTCCGCCTCCAGGGCCAGTACGACGACGCGGCCGCCGCCTACGCCGACGCGGCCGCGCGGGGTCGGGAC
>NZ_JACEFC010000246.1 GCF_014180715.1 Nocardioides stalactiti
CGCAGCTCGGCGACCAGACCCGGCATCGACAGCGGGCGTCGCGGCCGCCCGACCCGGTGCTGGACCGGGTGGCCGAGCTCGTCGAGGAAGCGCGACGGCTGCTCGCCGTCGTCGTCGGGCGACTTCACGGCAGTGACGACGAGCCGCTGCCGCGGCCGGGTCACGGCGACGTAGAACAGCCGCCGCTCCTCGGCGAGCATCGACCCGCGCGACAGCGGCGGCAGCAGCCCGTGGTGCCCGAGCGGTCCGATCCGGTCGGCGCCGAGCAGCGAGTCGCGCCGGCGCAGGTCGGGCCAGCTGCCCTCCTGGGCGTGGGCCACGACGACCAGGCGCCACTCGAGCCCCTTGGACCGGTGGGCGGTGAGAAGCCGGACGGCCTCGCCCCGGACGCCGCGCTCGGCCAGGGTGTCGGCCGGGATCTCCTGGGCGGAGAGGGTGGCGAGGAAGGTTGCGACGCTCGTGTGGTCGCGCTGCTCCTCGGACCGCGCTGCGGTCTCGAAGAGCGCGCAGAGCGCGTCGAGGTCGCGGTGGGCCAGTCGCGCACCGTGACCCCCGCCGACGGCGGTTGCTCGCAGCCGCTCGCCCCACGGGGTCCCGCTCCACAAGGTCCACAGGACCTGCTCCGCCGTGGCACCGCTCGCGATGTCGGCGCGGGCCCGCTCGAGGAGCTGGGCGAGCGACCGGGTCCGCGCGGCGGCGGACCCGTCGACCCCGTCGAGCAGGGTCGGCTCGAGCACCGCCCGCCGGACCAGCTCGCGCGGGCCGACCTCGGGGTGCACCGCGCGCAGCGCGCGGGTCAGGGCGCGGACCTCGGTCGCGTCGAGCCCGCCGAGCGGCGAGACGAGCAGCTCCTCCACCCGGTCGCGCGGCACGTCGTCGGAGACCAGCAGCTCGAGGGCGGAGAGCAGCACGGCGACGGCCGGCTCCCGGACCAGCGGCGTCTCGTCGCCGGCCACCTCGACGGGGGCGCCGGCGGCCG
>NZ_JACEFC010000247.1 GCF_014180715.1 Nocardioides stalactiti
GCTCACGGGCGGCGGGTCCGGCGGCTCGACGCTCGCCCTGGTCCCCGCCGAGCGGGTGGGCGCGGTGCGCACGGCCATCGACGTGGCGTTCGCCGCCGAGGGGCTCCCGGCGCCGCAGCACCTCGACGTGCTGCCGTCAGCCGGCGCGTCCGTCCACCCCGGCGAGTGGCCCGCCTGATCGACCGGCTGATCGACCGGCTGATCGACCGGCCCGTCCGCACATCACGATCAGCGTCACCGCTCCGGCGACCTGGGCCCCGATGAGGACGACGTTGAGCACGTCGGTCCCGGCGTCGAGCAGCGCGGACGGGTGCGTCGCGTGCCAGAGCACGTGCGGCGTGCAGAAGAGCAGGTAGCCGATCGCGGCGACCCGGATCTCGGCGGCGCCCGCCCAGACGCAGACCCCGAGCAGCAGTCCACCCGTGGCGAGGAACCCCGCGCCCGCATCGGTCGTGAGGTGGGGGTTGTACGGCGGCGCGGCGGCGACGAGAGCCGGCCCGAGGCCCGGGAAGTCGTCGTAGAAGCTGCGCGGGCCGAGCACGGCCCACAGGCCGATGAGGAGCTGTGGGAGCGCCAGCGCGGCGCCGAACACCCGAGCCGGGGTGAGCTGGTCCATGGACGGACAATGCCAGAATCCGCTGCATGCGGCTGCCCGATCCGGCGCTGGTCCTGCTCGTCGGTGCGTCCGGGGCGGGCAAGTCGACGTGGGCGGCGCAGCGGTTCCGGGCGCAGGAGGTCATCTCCTCCGACGCCCTCCGCGGCATCGTCGGCAACGGTGAGCACGACCTCGACGCCTCCGTCGACGCGTTCGCCGTCCTGGACCAGGTGGTGGCGGCCCGGCTGGGGCGTCGGCTGTGCACGGTGGTCGACACCCTCGGGCTCGACCCCGTGCGCCGGGAGGGCTGGTTGGCCCAGGCGCGAGCCGCCGGGCTCCCGGCGGTCG
>NZ_JACEFC010000248.1 GCF_014180715.1 Nocardioides stalactiti
CAGCGAGCGCCTGAGCCTCGGCGGCTGCCGCAGCAGCGGCCTCCGCCTCGGCTGCCTCGCGGGCAGCGGCCTCGACGGCGGCCAGCTCCTCGGCGGCACGCCGGGCCTCGGCGGCTGCGCGCAGCTGTTCCTCGGCGTGGGCCTGGGCCTCGCGGGTGGCGGCCTCGAGCGCCGCGGCGCGGGCCTCGGCCTCCTCGAGGGGCGTCCCGGTCGAGAGGCTCTCGGCGACGACCGGCTTGGAGTCGTCGACCGACTGCCGCGTGGCCGCGGCCGCGCGGATCTGCTCGTCAGCGCGCGCCTGGGCCTCGAGCGTCGCGACCTGGAGCTCGGCGGCTCGCGCGCGGGCCTCTTCGATCTCGAGGGCGAGGGCGGCCGCGCGTGTCTCGGCGGCGGCGCGGGCCTGGGCCTGTTCGGCGGCCTGTTGTTCGGCGGCGGCGCGGGCCTGGGCCTGTTCGGCGGCTTGCTGCTCGGCGGCGGCACGGGCCTGGGCCTGTTCGGCGGCCTGTTGTTCGGCGGCGGCGCGGGCCTGGGCCTGCTCGGCGGCCTGTTGTTCGGCGGCGGCGCGGGCTTGAACCTGTTCGAGGGTCTGCTGCTCGGCGGCGGCGCGGGCCTGGGCCTGCTCGGTGGCCTGTTGCTCGGCGGCGGCGCGGGCCTGGGCCTGCTCGGTGGCCTGTTGCTCGGCGGCGGCGCGGGCCTGGGCCTGCTCGAGGGACTGCTGTTCGGCCCGGAGGAGCTCGGACTGGACACTCGCGAGGGCCGCTTGCTGGGCCATCGCCGAGCGCTCGAGCTCGTCGAGCGTCTCGGCGGCGCGGTTCTCGGCGGCGGCGCGGGCGCGGTTGGCCTCCTCGGCCATCCGCTCCGCATCGACCAGGGCCTTGGTGACGGCCCGGCGCTCGTCGGCGAGGGCCGCGGCGGAGTGG
>NZ_JACEFC010000249.1 GCF_014180715.1 Nocardioides stalactiti
GTACCTTGCCGCTGACGTCGACCGTCACCGTCGCTACGCCCGTCGCTGTGCCCGTCGCTCCCTGGCTCGGTACGACGGCAGCATCGCCGCCCGGGGACTCCTCGACGAGCGGGGCGGCCGGCGCGGGAGCCGGCGACTCGACGACCTGTCGGCTCTGGTCTCGGACTACCCACCAGGCAGTGAGCGCGACGCCCGCGGCGACCACCAGCACGAGCACCGCGAGGTGGGCAGGGCCGAGCACCGTGCCCAGCACCGTGCCGGGCACCCGGGGCGCGCTGCTCCGCCGAGCCGCGTGCCGGCCGGGCTCGGGGACGACGATCGGTCGGCGAGGCTCCTGCCCGAGGTCGGCCGCCAGCTCGGCGACGCGGCGGGCGGTGGCGGCACGGACCTGGTCGCCGGAGGTGCGCATCCCGGCACGCTAGGCACCCGGCCCGGACCCGTGCGGATCCGTCGTGCCGACCTGGGGAGCCGGGCGGCCCCTCGCCGTCCTGGGGACGACGAGCGGGCCGGGCCTCAGTAGTCGGGCAGCAGCGGGGCGACGCAGATCGCGAGCATGCCGGGACCGACGTGTGCCCCGAGGACCGCGCCGAGCTCGGCGCAGCGGATCGACCGGCCGTCGAGCTGCTTCTCGAGCCGCTCCGCCAGGCTGTCGGCCAGGGTGAGCGCCCGCTCCTCGCTGGCGAGGTGGGCGACGGTGATGTCGACGTAGTCCTCGCCGGCCGCCTGGACGGCGAGCTCCTCGAGCCGGCTGATCGCCCGGCCGGCGGTCCGGACCTTCTCCAGGGTGGTGATGACGCCGTTCTCGATGCCGAGCAGGGGCTTCACCGCGAGCGCGCCGCCGAGGAC
>NZ_JACEFC010000025.1 GCF_014180715.1 Nocardioides stalactiti
CGGACCTCGTCGTGGCCGCGGTCGGTCCACTCGAACGGTACGACGGCGTCGGCACCGGCCGGGACCGGAGCACCCGTCATGATCCGCCAGGCCGTCCCCGGCTCCAGGGTCGGCAGCGCCGCGTCGCCGGCGGCCACCACCCCGGCGACGGGCAGCACAACGGCTCCGCCCTGGGCACCGGCGGCGAGGTCGGCCGCACGCACGGCATAGCCGTCCATCGCCGCGTGGTCGAAGCGCGGCAGGTCGACCGCGGCGAGCACGTCGCGGGCGCAGGTCCGGTCCGCCGCCAGCTCCAGTGGCACCGCCCCGGCGGGCAGCGGCTCGACGAGGCTGAGGATCCGGTCGCGATGGGCGTCGACCGGGGCCCCGGGACCCGTCATCGGCGGTTCAGCTGCCGTCCCCGGCGAGGGTCTCCCCGGCGGCCACCCGCTGGGCGGTGCGCGCGTCGAGCGCGACGTCGCCCACGATCTCGACCCCGTGACCGAAGGTGAAGTCGCCCGCGATCCGCAGTGACGAGGCCTTCGCCATCGACGGCGCCCCCTCGGGGAACCGCTTGTCGAACTCGCCGACGAGCTTGTAGTGGGCAGGGTCGAGGTCGACGTACGGCACGTCGGAGGCGACCAGGTCGAGCACGAAGTCGGCGCCGATCGTGTAGACGTCGGAGCGCAGGATGAGCAGGTCGTTGGTCGTCTTGACCGGGACGAACCGGTCGCGGCCCACCTCGACGAGGGTCGCACCTTCGAACACCTCGATCGCCGCACCCATGGCGGTCTCGATCTGGATGACGTCGGGCGTGCTGGCGTCGCTCGGGTCGAGGGTCTTGGTGTTGCGGATCATCGGCAGACCGAGCACGCCGTCACGCTGGTCGAGGGTGTCGCGCAGTGCATGGAGGTCGATCCAGATGTTGTTGGTCGAGGTGTACTTGTGGCGCTCGAGGTCGGCGAGCGCGGCCAGGTCCTCCTTGGCCGTCTGCGCGGTCTCGCGCAGGACGAGGCGGCCGTCGGCCTTGCGGCGCGCGAAGTGGCCACCCTTCTTGTCCTGGTTGGTACGACGGACCGCCTCGATCGCGAACGGCGCGCCGCTCTGGGCGAACCAGCCGGCGACCCGGGGCGCCGGCACGGCGCCGAGGTTGTCGGAGTTGGAGATGAACACGTGACGGAAGCCCGCCTCGATGAGCTGGGCGAGCACGCCGCTTCCGCGCAGGGCGGTGTAGACGTCGCCGTGGCCCGGCGGGCACCACTCGAGGTCGGGGTCCTTGGGGAAGCTCGCGGGGGTCAGGCCCTTGGCGAGGAGCTTGGGCTCCTTGTTCTGGAGGAACTCCAGGGGCAGGCCGGCGACCGGCAGGCTCTCGTAGCGGGCCAGCGCCTCGAGGGTGTCCTCGGAGGTGCGGAAGCTGTTCATGAAGAGCAGCGGCAGCGGGGCGTCGTACTTCTCGCGCAGGTGGAGCACCTGGCGGGCGATGATGTCGAGGAACGACAAGCCGCGGCGCACGCAGAGCAGCGACTTGGCGCGGTCCATGCCCATCGACGTGCCGAGGCCGCCGTTGAGCTTGATGATCGCGGTGTGCTGGATCGCCTCCGCCGCCACGTCGTCGGGCACGTCGGCGTCGGCGAGCGACTCGATGTCGACCGGCGCGATGCTCGCCTCGGCGATCAGTCCCGTCTCCCCGTGCTCGAGGAGCCGGTAGTAGTGCGCGAACGTCTCGATCGCGACGGGGTCGACGCCAGCGTCGGCCATCTTCGCTCGTGCCATCTCCAAACCGGCGCTACCCATGTACCCGATCGTAGGCTGGTCCCGTGGCGGGCAGGCAATCGCACCCAGAACCGGTCGGTAACTCCGCTCTCGCGAAGGTGGCTCTGCGCGACCAGCTGCTCACCACCCGGCGCCGCCGCTCCCTCGTCGAGGTCGGCGAGGCCGCCCGGTCGCTGACCGCGCACCTGATCGCCACCGACGACGTACGGCGCGCCGCGACGGTCGCCTGCTACGTCTCCGTCGGCACCGAGCCGGGCACGTCCGCGCTCCTCGACGCGCTGGTCACGGCGGGCAAGCGGGTCATCGTCCCCGTGCTGCTGCCGGACAACGACCTCGACTGGGCGACCTACCGGGGGGCGACGTCGCTGGCGCCTGCGGGCCGCGGCCTGCTGGAGCCCGTGGGCGAGCGGCTCGGTCCGGACGCGGTGGCGACGGCCGACGTGGTCCTCGTGCCCGGTCTGGCGGTCTCGCCCCGCGGGCAGCGGCTCGGCCGCGGCGGCGGTTCCTACGACCGGGCGCTCGCCCGGATGCCGCTGGGCACCTTCACCTGCGTGCTGCTGTACGACGACGAGACCGGCCACGCCGTCCCGACCGAGCCGCACGACCGCCTCGTCACCGCGGCTGCGACCCCGTCCGGCATCCTCCGCTTCCCCGTCGAATCGGGACCTTCCTGAGTCGAATCGGGACCTACCTGGGTCGAATCGGTACCTATCTGGGTCGAATCGGTACTTACCCGGGTCGTGGTCTCGGTTCGACCCAGGTAAGTACCGATTCGACTCAGGAAGGTACGGATTCGACTAGTCCGGGGGCACCAGGGTGAGGGTGTCCTCGGCGGCGTCCTCGACCTCGTCGACCGAGAACACCCACGGCAGCGTCTCGCCGCGCACGAACAGGTCGGTCTGGTCGGTGTAGTGGGCGTGGAAGGCGTGGCCCGAGACGCCGGTGAGGTTGATCCACCGCGCCTCGTCGAGGTCGTCCATCGGGAGGACCATCCGCATCGACGGCGCGGTGACGACGTCGTACCCTTCGGCGGCGTCCCAGCCGGTCGCGTTGGGGATCGACCCGCCGCCGCCGATCTCCCAGCCGCCGCGGTTGAAGAGGCGCTCCACGACGCCGATGCCCGACTCGCCGAGGGTCGAGGAGCGCAGGTCGAGGCGGTGCAGCCGCCCCCAGCTCCACTCGTCCGGGTTGGGCGACTGACGCGAGGTGAGCTGGTCGCGGGCATCCTTCAACGCCGCCTCGAGCACGTCGTCGCGGGTCTCGACGCGGTCCTCGGTGTCGACGTCGTCCCACCAGCGGTCACCCGGGCGGGTGAGCAGGTCCGTGACGACCGCGAACCAGCGCTGGCCGCCGTCGGGCCACAGGTCCTCGTCGAGCTCGTCGTGGAAGGTACGGGCGAGCAGCTCGCGCCACACGACGTTGTAGTACGCCGCGGCCGGACTGCCCGGCCCCTGCCGGAAGCTCCAGTCGCGCAGCAGCCGCTGACCATCGGAGTAGTAGCCCGGCGGCAGCAGCACGTCGAGGAGGTACGGCGTCAGCACCGGCGCCATCGGGTTGCGGTCGTCGGTCTGGATCCGTCCCATGGCGGCGACGTCGAGGTTCCCGCCGGACACCTCGGACTCGAGCAGGTCGAGGATCCGCGCGGACCGGTAGCCGCGGTCCCAGTCGTCGGTGAGGAAGTAGGGGTAGCCCGACCCCGAGGTGCCGGGGTCGACGACGGCCTGGTTGGCCGTCACGACCATGCCGGAGACCGGGTCGAGGACGCTGGGCAATGCGTCGTAGGGGACGTGCTCCCCCGTCCAGTCGTTCTCCTTGAGCCAGCCCGCAGCCGGCATCCGGCCGTCGTTGCCGGCCTTGCGGATCGGCACCCGGCCGGTCGCCTGGTAGCCGATGTGGCCCTCGGTGTCGGCGTAGACGACGTTCTGCCCGGGCACCGCGAAGTCGGAGAGCGCGGTGCGGAAGGAGGTCCAGTCGGTCGCGAGGTTGAGGGCGTGGAGGGCGTCGGCGGTCGGCTGCGGGTCGAGGGCCGTCCAGGCCAGCGACACCGCGTGGTCCCACCGGACCGTCTCGCCCGGGACGACTCCACTGCCGGCCACGTCGTCCGCCGTGTCACCGAGGTCGCCGGCGAGGTCGGAGAGCAGCGGTCCGTGGTCCGTCGACCGGACCCGCACAGTGACGTCGTCGCCGCCGCGCACCTCGATCGTCTCCTCGCGCACGGTCAGCGGCAGGCTGCGGCCGTCGTACTGCCACCGGTCGTCGCGGACCCTCTCCACGTAGAGGTCGGTGGTGTCCGGGCCGAGGTTGGTGAAGCCCCAGGCGATGTCGGCGTTGTGACCGATGATCACGCCGGGCACTCCGGAGAAGCTGAAGCCGGCGACGTCCAGCGGACAGGCCTCCGAGACCTCGCGGCAGTGCAGTCCGACCTGGGTCCAGACACCCGGCAACGAGATGCCGAGGTGCGGGTCGTTGGCCAGGATCGGCGCACCGGTGGCGGTGTGCTCACCACTGACCGCCCAGGCGTTGCTGCCGATCCCGTCGCCCTTGCCGAGCAGGGCGGGCATCCCGTCGACCAGGTCGCGTACGCCGGCGAGCGCCGCCTCCACCTGCGGTCCGAGCGGCGGCCGTTGCGGCAGCCGGGTGCCGGAGGACGTCGCGTCCTGCTCGAAGACGCCGTCGACGACGGCACCCTGGCCGACGATCGGCGGGTGCTCGTCATAGGGGTACGGCGGGAACAGCTGGTCGGTCCGCTCCGCCCCGACCGCGGCGATCGAGAGCGCCCGGTCGATCTCGTCGTCCAGGTTGCCCTTGAGGTCCCACGCCATCGCCTTGAGCCACGCGATCGAGTCGACCGCCGTCCAGTCGTCGGGGTTGTAGTCCAGGCCCGACAGGTCGAGCACGGCGTACTCGAGGGAGATCTCGGACAGTGACCGGTCCTCGAGGTAGGCGTTGACGCCCTCGGCGTAGGCGTCCATGAGCTCGCGGGTGCGGGGCTCGAGCAGGGTCAGCTCCTCCTCGGCGACCTGGCGCCAGCCGAGGGTCCGCACGACCCGGTCGGTCTCGACGGCGTCCTCCCCGAACAGCTCGGCCAGGCGACCGGCGGTGGCGTGCCGTCGTACGTCCATCTCGAAGAAGCGGTCCTGGGCGTGTACGAACCCCTGGGCGATCATCAGGTCGTGGACGGAGTCCGCGTAGATCTGGGGGATGCCGTGCTCGTCGCGGAGCACCTCGACCTCCCCGTCGAGGCCGGCCACCTCGAGCTCGCCGTCGGTCTGCGGCCACGAGCGGCGCACCACGACGACCGAGACGGTCAGGAGGAAGACGAGGAGGAGGACGAGGGCGGCGGCAACGTAGGTCGTCCACCGCAGGGGGGCCGGCCAGCTGCTGAAGCGGCGAGGGGCAGCGGTCATGGTGGTCGTCATTGTGCCGACTCCGGGCTACGTCGCCTATCATTGGCAGTCGAAACACGAGAGTGCTAAACGTCACCGCGGAGTCCCGATGCCCACCTATCAGTACGCCTGCACCGAGTGCGAGCACGCCTTCGAGCAGTTCCAGAGCTTCTCCGACGACTCGCTCACCGAGTGCCCGGAGTGCAACGGCCGCCTGCGCAAGCTCTTCAACGCCGTCGGCGTGGTCTTCAAGGGATCCGGCTTCTACCGGACCGACAGCCGGGGCAAGAGCTCCGCGAGCGAGACGTCGAGCTCCTCGACCACCTCGACGTCCGACTCCTCGAGCAGCTCCTCGAGCAGCTCCTCGTCGAGCGCCGCCTCGAGCTCGTCGTCGAGCTCGTCCGGCTCCTCGAGCGCCGCGTCCGCCGCGGCTCCCGCCGCGAGCTGAACGCGCCCTCGACGCCCGTTAAGTGCGCGCTAAGCGCACGGTAGGCACGGCGCAGGAATCTCTGGTCCAACGAGGCGATCCCCGCCTCCGGACCAGGAGATCACGATGCGCACCATCACGACGAGCACCTTCCGCCGATTCGCCCTCGCCGGCGCCGCGACCGCCCTGGCCGCCGGCCTCGGCACGGCCCCGGTCCCGGCGGCCCACGCCGATCGGACGCACTCCGCCGACAGCTCCTCCCCGGCCGTCGGACACCGGGTCTCCCCGGCGGAGCAGCGCCGCGCGGCCAACGTCGACGTGAAGCACCTCGAGCGGGTCTCGAAGCCGCTGCGGATCAGCGAGCGTGACGGCACCGCGCCGACGAACGTCGAGGACGAGACCGACGGCCCGACCGTGACCTACCGGGGGACCGCTGGCGAGGCTCCGGCGGGCGTCACCAGCCACCGAGCCAGCGGCAACGAGGGCGCCCTGTGGCCCTACGCCAACACGGCCAACCCCAACCGCCAGGTCGGCAAGCTCTACTTCGACATCGACCCGAGCGCCGCCGTCAGCTGGAAGCACTGCACCGCGACGGCGATCAACTCCGAGAACAAGTCGACGATCGCCACCGCCGGTCACTGCGTCTACGGCACCCTCAGCACCGGTGCGCGTGGCTGGTACCAGAACCTGACCTTCATCCCCGCGTTCGAGAACGGCCGGGCGCCCTACGGCCAGTGGACCGCGCGCTACATCTCGACCACCAACAACTGGTTCTACAACGCTTCCTTCGCCGACGACGCTGCGTTCGTGGCGCTCAACCGCGACTCCGCCGGCGTCGCGCTCGTCGACCGGGTCGGTGGACACGGGATCCAGTTCAACGGGAGCACCTCCGGCTTCAAGACCTCCCTCGGCTACCCGGTCACCGACTCGCGCTGGCCCGGGTGGACCTCCAGCGGCAACGACCTCTACTACTGCCAGGGCGACAACAGCTACTACACCTCGGGCCCGTACGCCGGCACGATGGGCATCTACTGCCGGATGACCGGCGGCGCGAGCGGCGGCCCCTGGCTGGCCAACACCTCCAGCGCCTGGATGGGCACGGTCACGACGGTGAACTCCTACAAGCCCAACGCGGCGACGCTGTTCGCCCCGTACTTCGGCTCCGCCGAGCAGGCCGTCTTCCAGAACGTCCGCGCCCGCTGACCGACCGACCCGCGCCTCCTGTGGACAACGTCCGCAGGAGGCGCGCGGCGTGTCGGGTCGGACCTAGCGTCGGACCATGTCGATCTCCGACGAGCGCCGCTCTCCCGCGACCGGCTCACCCCTCGCCCGCGTCCGTGACCTGGCGACCCGGCTCCGCCGAGCCGTGCTCCGTCGTCGGCGCCCGCTCGCCGCGCTGCTCGCAGCCGGCGCGGTCGGGGCCGGTGTGCACGCGATCGCTCCGCCGCCGCCGGCGACCGTCACGGTGCTCGTTGCCACGCGCGACCTGCCGGCAGGCGCCTCACTGGCCGCCGACGACCTCCACCCGTCAGCCGTCGAAGAACGGGACGTCCCCGACGGAGCGGTGACCGACCCGGACCGGGCCACGGACGCGGTGCTGGCCTCACCGCTGCGACGGGGCGAGCCGCTCACCGACGTCCGCCTCGTGGGCGCCGGGCTGGTCGCCGCCGCCCCGGCCACGGTAGCGACGCCGCTGAGGCTCTCGGACGCGGCGCAGGCCGCCCTGCTCACGGTCGGCGACGTGGTCGACCTGCTCGCGACCGACCCGGAGGCCCGGACCACGGAGACGATCGCCCACGACGTCGTCGTCCTTGCCCTTCCGGCACCGGATCCGACAACGTCCGACGCGCTCACCGGACGACTCGTCGTGATCGGGATCCCGGTCGGTTCCGTCACCGAGGTCACCGCCGCGGGGGTCACCGCGTTCGTGACTTATGCCTGGGCGAGCCGATAAGTTCAGATCCGGTCCTACCGGGGGGTAGGACACGTTGTCTCGGATACGAGGAGAGAAGCCACCATGTCCGGTTTCAAGAACTTCCTGCTGCGCGGAAACCTCATCGAGGTCGCCGTCGCCTTCATCATGGCGGCCGCGTTCGGCACCGTCGTCACGACTTTCGTCGCCTGGTTGACCGACCAGCTCCCCAAGGGCATGGAGGACACGTTCACCAACGACCCCAACACGTTCGGCGCGTTCATGAACGCGTTGATCTCGTTCGTGATCCTCGGCGCGGTCGTCTACTTCCTGATCGTGGTGCCCTACACCAAGGCCAAGGAGCGCTTCTTCCCCACCGAGGCGGCCGGGCCGACCGAGGTCGAGCTGCTCACGGAGATCCGCGACTCGCTCGCCAGCCGGGCCTGACGCTCACAGCACCCAGGTGCCGCGTCACCCACCGTGGTGAGGCGGCACCTGTGCTTTGAGCCAGCGGTCGGTCGCGGACTCGCGGCCCGACCGGTCGCCCGCGTCCGACTCGCCGCGCTCGTCGCGGGTGGTCTCGGGCAGCGTCTCGCCGAAGACCTCGGCGCGGCGCTTGCGCCGTTTCCATTCCGCGTCAGCAGCAGCGGCGTCGGCCTCGGCGTCGGTACGACGGTCCTCGGTCACGTGCAGAGCCCGGCGCTCTCGCGGGCGTCGTCGGAGAGGCCCTCGTCGCGGTCCTTCTTGCCCCCGTCGTCGGTGGCGCCGTCCGTCGGGTCGTCGGTGGCGTCGGTCTCCGGCGCCTCGCCCGGCGAGGAGCCGCCGCCCTCGGGGTCGTCGGCCGCACTGATGCTCTGCTCGGCGAACTGGGGCGTGAGCTGCTTGTCGTCGATGACCAGCTGCCAGAGCAGCTCGGCCTCCGGCGTCAGCTCGACCCGACCCACCTGGGCGGTCGAGTAGACCCACGGCGCGGTGACGAACTTGATGTTGTCGAGCCCGATGCCCTGGAAGCTCTCGCCCAGCTCCGACAGCTCGCCGAGGTTGGCGTAGTCGGTCTGGATGGAGCCGGTCACGGCGTTGAGGAAGGAGAGCATCCGGTCGGGCCGGACCAGCATGCCCGCCGAGATCGCCTTGTTGATCATCGCCGCCATGAACGCCTGCTGGCGCCGGATCCGCTGCGGGTCGGTGCCGTCGCCGACGTGGCGCACGCGGACGTAGCTGAGCGCCTCCTGGTCCCGGATCTCGCGGGTCCCCGCCTTGAGGGTGATGCCGTGCTCGGGGTCGTTGATGTCCTCGGGGATGCAGACCTCGACGCCGTCGAGGGCGTTGACCATGTCCTTGAAGCCCTGGAAGTCGATGACGACGTAGTTGTCGATCCGGATGCCGGTGGTCTTCTCGAACTGGCGGATCGTGCAGGCGGGCCCGCCGACGGCGTAGGCGTCGTTCCAGATGACGTCCTGGGCGCCGGGGATCTCCGCGCCGTCCTCCTCGAAGCAGGTCGGCCGGTCGGCGAGGGTGTCCCGCGGGATGCTGATGCCGTAGGCGCGCTTCCGGTCCGCCGAGAGGTGCAGCATGATCGTGGTGTCGGAGCGCTCGCCGTCGCCGGTGAGGCCGTCGATGTTGCAGCCCTGGCAGTCGCGGCTGTCGGAGCCCATCACCAGGATGTTCATCGGCTCCTTCGGACCCTCGACCTTCTTCTTGACCGGGCGGTCGGTGCCGAGCTGCGGCGTCAGGTCCTTGACGTCCAGGTTGCTGTTCCAGTGGTTGTAGGCGAGCACCACGGAGGCCGCCGTACCGACGGCGAGCACCAGGAGCGTGGCGGTGATGACCTTCGCGACGGTGTGGCGCTGGCGGCGTCGACGCTTGCCGGCGACCGTCTTGTTGGTCACCGAACCGGTCACGCGGCGGGCCTGCGGCTTGCTGGCCTCGGGGCTGTCGGTCAAAGTGTCGTCACCTGGCTGGAACTGTGGGGGCTGGGCCCGAGAGTTCCTTCCATTGTGGCTGGCGGGCGGTTGCAACACGAATCGAACCGCGGGACCGGCCGACGTTCACACGCCGCGGTCGAAGGGGAAGGCGATCCGGGTCGACTCGGCCTTGCCCCGCAGGACGACGGGCTCGGACTCGGTCCAGCACGCGACCTCGTCGTCGGCGGCCCAGTCGAGGAGGGCACCGTTGGCCACCACCCGGATCCGCAGCGACTTGGCCAGCTCGGTGAGACGGGCTGCCTCGTTCACCGGGTCCCCGATGACGGTGTACTCGTAGCGTTCCGCCGTTCCGACGTTGCCGGTCACGACCTGGCCGCCCGAGACGCCCACTCCGGCGGGGACGTCGGGCAGCTCGGCGAGGAGCCGCGCGTTGAGGGTGCGGGCGGCCGACAGCGCGAGCCGGGCGTGGTCGTCGACGCGCAGCGGCGCGCCCCAGACGGCGAGCGCCGCGTCGCCCTGGAACTTGTTGATCCAGCCGTGGTGCTCGTGGACGACCTCGATGACGATGTCGAAGAAGGCGTTGAGGACGCCGATCGTCTCGTGCGGGTCCTTCGACTCGGCGATGCTCGTCGAGCCGATCAGGTCGACGAAGAGCACGGAGACGTCCCTCAGCTCGCCCGCGAACGACGGGGTGTCGGTCATGGCGGCGGTCGCCACGTCGGTGCCCACGTGCTTGCCGAACAGGTCGCGGAGCTGCTCTCGCTCCTCGAGGCCGGACGCCATGGCGTTGAAGCCGGCCTGGAGCACTCCGAGCTCGGTGGCGTCCCACACCTTCACCCGCGCGTCGAGCTGACCGACCTCGACCCGCCCGATCGCCTCGATGAGGTCCTCGACCGGTGCGGCGGTCGCTCGCGCGACGAGCAGGATCGCCAGCAGCCCGGCGAGGCTGACCAGCACGGAGAGGATCAGGGTCGTCTCGGCGAGGCCGCGCAGGTCGGTCACCGCCGGCCGGGCGATCACGATGAGGCTCATCAGCGCGATCCCCAGCAGGCCGGTGCCGCTGCTCATCAGCCACGTGAAGACGAGCCGCTTGGCGAGCGCCCGGTCGAGCCGCCGACGGGGGACCTGCTCCATCAGCGCCCGGCTGGCCAGCCCGCGCAGCGCGCGTTCACCGACGAGGAAGGTCACCGTCGACGCGAAGAGCCCGGCGAGGCCGAACCCCAGCCCGACGGAGAGGCTGATGAGACCGTCGAACAGCGCCGCGTACGACGCCGCGAGCGCCGCCCCGAGGATCCAGAGGAGCGCCACCCGCCGAGCGAAGATGAGCGGGGCATCGAGCAGGCGCCGTTGCGTCCGGACGTCGGCCGCCCCATCGGTCGCGACCCATCGGGTGACCGGCTCGAGGATCTTGGACCCCCACCTGGTCCCGACGAGCGTGGCGAGGAAGGAGTAGCCCGCGGCCACTCCGGTCGTCCCCCACAGCACCTCCGGCGACCGCGCCTCGGCCGGCAGCGGCAGGACGAGCAGCACCAGCAGCCCGGCGGGCGCCGCGCCGACGACGTCGATCCCGACCAGCACGAACGCGGTCGACCGCTGGAACCGTCGTCGTACCTCACGCTGCCGCGCAGCCAGCGTTCCGAGGAGGGTCGGCTGCCAGCTCATGGCCCGACCGTAGCGGTGCCGAGCCGTGCGTCACCCGGCGGACAGCACAGGAGCAGCGAACGAGAACTCGTTCTAGTTCGCCCTGGAAATCGCGCGAGCACTGCCCTATGCTGGACACCTGTCCAGTTGGGTGTGCAGGAACGTGCCCCCGTCGTCGAGGCCGAGGAGTGCTGATGTCCGAGCTGACCCGAGTGGGCTTCGTGGGCCTGGGGGACATCGGCAAGCCGATGGCCCTGCGGCTGGTCGAGGTCCAGGAGGAGCGCGGCCTCGAGGTCGTCGTGTTCGACCTGGCTCCGCGGCCGGTCGAGGAGCTCGTCGCGGCCGGGGCCAAGGCCGTCGGCTCGGTCGCCGGACTCGCCTCCTGCGACGTCGTCAGCGTGCAGGTCAACACCGACGCCCAGGTCCGCAGCGTCGTGGCCGACCTGCTGGCGGCACTCGGGGACGGCGACGCTCCGGCCATCGCCATCCACTCGACCGTGGCCCCGTCGACCCCCGCGGAGCTCGCGGGTGACGCCGCGGCGCGCGGATCGTCGCTCGTCGACGCACCGGTCTCCGGTGGTGCCGCGGGCGCGGCCGCCGGCACCCTCGCGATCATGGTGGGCGGCTCGGACGACGCCTTCGAACGGGTCCGCCCGGTGATGGCAGCGATGGCGACCAAGGTCGTCCACGCCGGCCCGATCGGGGCGGGCACGAGGTTCAAGCTCGCGCGCAACCTGATGCACTACACCGCGTTCGCCGCCGCGACCGAGGCACAGCGACTGGCCGAGGCTGCCGGGCTCGACATCGTCGCCCTCGGCGACGTCGTCCGCCACACCGACGCGATCACCGGCGGGCCGGGCGCGATCATGCACCGGGACTCCACGGAGCCGCTCGAGCCCGGGTCGTTCTGGTACCAGGCGTTCGACCACCTGCGCCAGCTCTCCGGGAAGGACCTGACGCAGGGCATCGCCCTGGCCGAGGAGCTCGGCATCGAGGTACCGCTCGCGCGGCTGGCCCTCGAGCACCTCGCCCCGGGCCTCGGCTACCGCGACTGACCTCGTCCTCGGCCTCTCGGGGCGTTCAGACCGTCACCGGCCGCCGGGGTTGCAGATCCGGCAGAGGGTGAGGTGGTCGTCGCCGTCCCCGACGGGTGTGAGGTCCTCGCGGTGGGCGATGAGGGCGCAGTCGCGCCGGTGCATCGTCGTACCGCCACCCGCCGTGACCGGGATGGAGCCGACGTCGACGCCGCGGTCGTCGGTGGTCGCGACCCGGCTGGTCACGTCGGCGAGGACGAGCAGGGTGTCGGCGAGCCGCTTGGAGGACTCCCGCCCGTCGTTGGCGATCCGGGCGAGCCAGGCGCCGAAGTAGAGGAACCCGCCGATGAAGGTCAGGCCGAGTCCGAGCAGGCCGCCGGAGACCAGGTAGGAGAGCTGGTCGTACTGGTACGGCGTGTTGGCGGCGCCGTACCAGCCCAGGACGATGACCACCAGGCCGAGCGGGAGCAGGACCGCACCTGCCCAGAACAGGATCACCTGGAGCAGTGCGTAGTGCTGGTCCCGCAGCGGCGCGATGCCGCTGCGGGAGGAGGATCCGACGCGCGGGAGGGCGGTGCCGGCGCCGATGCGCGAGCCGCTGGCAGGGGTGCCGACGTTGGATGCGGTCATGGTCATGCCTTTCGGAGGTCGGGGAGACCGGTGTCGAGTCCGTGGGTGCAGGCACCGCCGGTGCCCAGCGCCATCGCCCCGATCCGGCGGAACCAGCTGCCGGCGAACGCGGCGCCCGCGAAGGCCAGGAGCAGGAGCATCCCGGGGATGGAGAACAGGGGCGGGAGGCCGGGGCCGGCGTCGGCCGCGGTGGGGACGAACGGCGCGGTGTCGACGCTCGGGGCCGGACCGGCGTCCGGTGCCGGCGGGTCGACCGTGGCGGCCGGTCCCGGGTCGCTGCCCTTCGGGCCGGCGTCGGTGCCGGGGTCCTCGGGCGGGTCGGTCGGGTCGACCGGGTCGGTGGGTTCGATCACGATCGGCGGCTGGGTGTCGACCGCGGCGGTCGCGATCCCCAGGGTGGTCACGATGATCGGCTTCAGCGAGCCGAACCCGCCGAGCAGGCTCTTGAGCGGGCCGGCCTCGTCGGGAAGGAGCTGGGCGAGGGCCGCGGTGGGCAGGGCCTGGAGGAGCGGGGCGAGGATGCTGGTGTCGATGACGACGACCAGGCCCTGGCTGACGCTGGTGGCCAGGTCCCCCTCGACGGTGCGCTGGGCCTCGGGGACCTGGATGCTGATGCCGAGCTGGAGCAGCGCGGTCGCGGGATCCACGGGCAGGCCGGGGAGGTTGAGCGGGGAGCCGCCGGCGATGATGCCGTCGGGACCGATCGCGAACTCCTGGCCGGCGAACAGCATCGATCCGTAGTCCGAGCGTCCACCCGAGGTGCCGGTCGCGCCGTCGGACTCCGCGCGGGCGCGGACGTCGAGGCCGGAGAGGGTGACCAGCCCGCCGAGCAGGTGGACGTCGCCAAGGATCGCGCGAGACGCGCCGACGACCGGGCCGTCGACCGCGGTCGCCTTGCTGGTCGACACATAGCCCTCGAGGTCGACCAGGGCGGCCAGCGGTGCGGGCAGACCGGGCACGCCCGGCGTCTCCTCCGCGGTGGTCGCCGTGCCCGGGACCCCGGGCAGGCCGGGGAGCCCCGGCAGGCCGGGCAGTCCGCCGTCGTCGCCGCCCTCGCCACCCTCGCCGCCGTCGGCACCGCCGGGATCGGGGTCGGACACGCCGCTGTCCGGGGAGAACCCGGACTGGGCCGTCGCGGTCTTGTCCCCGGCCTCGGTCCGCATCACCATGCCGGGGAACGGCTCGTCCTTCTGGCTGGTCTGGTCCGACGGGAAGCTCGCGTTCACCTGGACCGGATAGCCACCCTCGAACGCCTCGGGCGGCAGGCCCAGCTGCTCGGCGAAGGTGACCAGACCCTCCCCGACCGGGTCGCCGGGCCAGAAGTAGCTCGCCCGGCCCTTCGCACTGCCGGAGTCGGCCACGGTCTTGGTGTAGGCGAGCTTGAACTCCAGCTGCGGGGTGCTGGGGATCGGGATGGACGGCTCGAAGACCTCGACCCGGACCGGGGTGGCCCAGGCGGTCGAGCTGAAGCCGCCGTAACCGGGCTCGGCCGCAGCAGTCGAAGCGGGCGCACCGCGGCCGGCCCGGGGGTCGCTGTGCGCGGCGGGCGCGGTGGTCGGCAGCACCGCCGCGACCAGACCCGCAGCGACCAGCGCACGCAGTGTGGGAACGACGGGCGACCGGCGCTCACGGCTGGGCCGGGCGCACTCCGGCGTGTGCTGGTGGCCGTGGGCGAGCAGGCGAGGCTTCATGCGGCTCCTCCGAGGATGACGTCGGCCATGGTGTCGAGGATCTCTCCGGGCTCGCCCGAGGCGACGATGCGGCCGCCGGTCATGACGGCTGCGTAGTCCGAGACCTTGAGCGCGGTCCGGGCGAACTGCTCGATGCACAGGATCGAGACGCCGCTGTTGGCGATCTGCGCGACGGTCTCGTAGAGCTCCTCCACGATGATCGGAGCCAGTCCCATCGAGAGCTCGTCGAGCAGCAGCAGGGCCGGGTCCGACGCGAGCGCGCGGGACATCGCAAGCATCTGCTGCTCGCCGCCCGAGAGGGTGCCGGCCAGCTGGCGGCGGCGCTCGTGGAGCCGGGGGAAGTAGGAGAACGCGGTGTCGAGCACGGCACCGGCGGGGATGCCGGCGTACGACATCAGTCGGAGGTTCTCCTCGATCGTCAGGTTCGGGAAGACCGACCTGCCCTCGGGGATCGTGCAGAGGCCGACCCGGGCCAGGTCGTCGGACCCGGCGTTCTTCACGTGCACGCCGGCGAGGTGGATGTCGCCGGACGTCGGCGACTTCTGGCCGGAGACGACCTTGACCAGGGTGGACTTGCCGGCACCGTTGGGGCCGAGCAGCGCCATGACCGCACCCTTGGGGATGGTGAGGTCGACGCCGCGGAGGACCTCGATCCGGCCGTAGGAGGCGTGGAGGTCGATGACCTCCAGGATCGGGACGCTCATGCCAGCCCCTCCTTCACGGCCGGGATCACCGCGGTGTCAGTCGTGTCGTCGAGCCGCACACCAGCGGCGGAACCGACCGCGGTCATCGCCTCCACGGCGTCGGTGTCGACGTCGGAGTAGCCCAGGTAGGCACGCTGGACCCGGTCGCTGGCGCGGATGTCGGCCGGCGTGCCCGACGCGATCACCGAGCCGAAGTCCAGGACGTGGATCTGGTCGCACACGCTCATCACCAGGTCCATGTCGTGCTCGACCATCAAGATCCCGCGGCCCTCGTCGGCCAGGTCCTTGAGCAGCTGGCCGAACGCGACCGACTCGGCCTCGTCCTGGCCCGAGGAGGGCTCGTCGAGCAGCAGCAGGTGGGGGTCGCAGGCCAGGCAGCGGGCCAGCTCCAGCAGGCGCGCGGTGCCGGTCGGGATGGAGTCGGCGCGCTCGTCGGCGTAGGCGGTGATCCCGACCCGCTCCAGCAGGGCGTCCACGTCGGCGGCGCCGGGCTTGATGATGCCGGCGAAGCCCCGGTGGATGTCGTAGGCGACCCGCACGTTCTCCCGCACCGACAGCGACCCGAAGGCCTCCAGCCGCTGGAACGTGCGGCCGATGCCCTTGCGGGCCCGGCGGTGCACCGGCATCGAGGTGATCGCCTTCCCCCGGAACCGGACCTTGCCCTTGGTCGGCTTCTGCAGGCCGCTGATCACGTTGAAGCAGGTGGTCTTGCCCGCACCGTTGGGGCCGATGAGTCCCGTGATCGCGCCGGGCTCGGCGCTGAAGCTGGCCTCGTTGACGGCGGTCACCCCACCGAACCGGACCACCACGTTGTCGACCTCGAGCAGCGTCATCGCTCCTCCCCCTTCCCCTCGGCGCCGACCGACACCAGCGGCACGTCGGCAGCACCGGCGGCGGCGAGCTCGTCGCTGGACACGTGGCCCTTGGGCATCAGTCCGTCCAGCCGTTCGCGGATCTGTGGCTCGAAGCGGGCGCGAATCCGGCGGCCGAGCTTGAAGAGGTGGTTGGCCACACCGTTCGGGTCACGACCCAGCGCCACCGCACCGAACCCGACGATCGCGAACAGGACTCCGGCGATCTCGGGGTTGTCGGCCTGCCAGACCGGCATCAGCATCAGCGCCACGCCACCCAGCGCGGCCCCGGTCACCGACGTCACCCCGAACACCACCGCCAGCAGCAGCATCAGCAACGACTGGAAGTAGAGGAAGTCCGCCGACCCCACCGTGCCCCGAAGGCCGGCGAACAGCGCGCCCGCGACGCCGGCGATCGTGGCCGAGAGACCGAACAGCCCGACCCGGAACCACCGCATGTCCAGCCCGAGGGTGCCGCACGCCGACGGGCTGTCGCGCATGGCGACCAGCAGTCGGCCCAGGACGCCGCGGCGCACCGCCAGCAGACCGATCCCGACCAGCACGAACACCAGCACCATCGTCCAGACGTAGACGGCGTCGCCGGACAGGTCGATCCCCAGGAACGAGGGCCGCTCGGCGTTCAGGGTGCCGTTGAACTTGAACGCCCAGTCCTGCTGGAAGATCACCTTGTCCATGAGCACCGCGAACGCCAGCGTCGACAGCGCCAGGTAGAGCCCGGTCAGCCGCAGCACCGGGATCGCGACCAGCGCACCGACCGCGCCCGCGACCAGCCCGGCGATCACGACCGCGAACAGGTTGGGCTCCTCGAGCTTGGCGTAGGTCAGCGCACCGACGCCGGCGAAGGTGAACTGGGCCAGCGACACGTGCCCGCCGTACCCGGTCAGCAGCACCATCGAGAGCATCACGATCGCGTACGTCGCCGCGGTGCCCACCAGCAGCAGGTTCGCGGTCGAGAGCCCCGCCACGAGGAGTGCCGCCGCGACCAGCAGGCCGGCCCCCCAGGCCCCTGCTGATCGCAACGGCGGCACCGGCGCGGTCACGATGCCCTTGACCTGACCGATCCGCAGCTGGGCCTGCGGCATCAGGATCATCACCGCGAACAGGAACAGCGCCGGGATCGCCGGCCGCAACGTCGACAGGAACCCGTCGGTCGGCAGGTAGGCCACCGCGTAGGACTCCGCGATCCCCAGGCCCATCGCCCCCACGAACGTCAACGGCAGGCTCTTCAGCTTGCCGAGCATCGCCGCGGCGTAGGCGTTGATCACCAGCAGCGTCAGCGCGAAGTAGTCCAGGCCCACGGTCGGCGTGAGCAGGATGCCACCCAGCGCCGCCAGCGAGATCCCGATCGCCCACGACAGGGCCGCGACCGTGTCCGGCCGACCACCAAAGAGCTTGAGCAGCTCGGGGTTGTCCACCGAGGCGCGCATCGCGGTCCCGATCCGCGTGAAGTTGAGCAGGCCGTACAGCAGGCCGGCGACCACGATCGAGCAGACGATCGTGACCACCTGGTGGAAGGTGATGTAGGTGTCGCCGATCTGGTAGCCGGTCTCGGGGTGGAACGGCAGCACGATCCGCGGCTCCGGCGGCCAGATCTGCTGGGTCAGACCGATCAGACCGACCAGCAGACCCACCGTGACCACCAACGACACCGACACCGGAGCCTCACCCAGCCCCCGCGCGATGAAACGCTGCGTGAACCACCCGATCGCCGGCCCCACCACCAACAGCACCAA
This sequence comes from Nocardioides stalactiti, assembly GCF_014180715.1. Taxonomy (GTDB): domain Bacteria; phylum Actinomycetota; class Actinomycetes; order Propionibacteriales; family Nocardioidaceae; genus Nocardioides; species Nocardioides stalactiti. The sequence goes on from NZ_JACEFC010000025.1 coordinate 17,708, forward strand.
CGCCAGCCCCAGCAGCGTCGGCATCCCCTGCCGCACCGTGAAGTCCCAGAACGTGAAGGCCAGCAGCATCCCGAACGCACCGTGCGCGATGTTGAACACCCGCGTCGTCGTGTACGTCAGCACCATCCCGGACGCCACGATGGCGTAGGCGGCACCGGTGAACAGCCCGAGCAGCGTGAAGGCGAAGAGTGAGCTCATATCAGGCCCTCACTTGGCGTTGACGACGCTTCCGCACATGAACGTGCCGGGCGAGACCTTGCGCCAGCCGCCGTCGTACTGGATGACCATCGTGCACGGACCCGTGACGCGGCCGCCGACGTTCTGCGGGGCGTGGAGACCGTTCCCGGTCCAGCCCTTGGTCCGGGAGATCTCCCCCAGCACTGTCGATCGGGTCAGCTTGCCACCCAGCCCGATCGCGGTCTCGACGAACAACCGGGCCGCCGACCACGCGTAGAGGCCGTAGAAGTTCGGGACCGCGCCCGGCTTCACCTGCTGCAACCAGGCCAGGTAGTTCTGCATCTCGGGGTTGGACCGGTTCTCGAAGAGGTCGGTCGTGGAGTAGACGTAGACGTTCTCGGCGAGGCCTCCGGCCAGCTCGACGTACCGACCGTCGTAGATCGTCGGGTCCTGGAGGTAGACCTCCGGCTCGTAGCCCTGCTGCTGCATGGCCTGCTGGAGCTTCACCGTGTTCTGGTAGGGCCCGGTGTAGACGACCATCTTGATGCCCTTGTCCTTGAGCTGCTGGACGTAGGGAGCGAAGTTGAACTCCGCGACATCGATGCTCTGGCGGTAGTCGACGTCCCAGCCCACCTTCTCCCACGCATCGGCCTGGTAGTTCGCGTTCTCCGGCGCCGCACCCCCGTTGATCCAGAGGACGCCGACGCTCTGCGTGGCGTCCTTGTGCTCCTTGAGGAACCACTTCGGGTAGGAGTCGGGGATGAGGAACGGCTGGGTGGTGTAGGTCGCGTAGCAGGTCGTGCATGCCCCCCGCTCGGAGGTCGTGCTGACCGTCCGGATGTCCGGCAGGCCGCAGTCCTCAGCCAGCGAGGCACCACCGGAGTCGAACGCCCCCATCGACCCGACCGCCGCGAACGCCTCGTCGCACGCCTTGGCGTAGGCCTGCTGGTCCGCGCCCGCGTCGGCCCGGCTGTCCAGCGGCAGGATCTCCAGCTTGCGCCCGCAGACGTCGCCCTGGGAGTTGAAGAACTCCGCATACGCCCGGACCGCGAGCTGGGAGGACTCGAAGATGCCCGGGACCGGCCCGGAGATGTCGGCGACGTTGGCCAGCACGATCTTGTCGTCGGTCACCCCGGTCTGGTTCTTGAACCCGTCGCAGGAGGCCTGCTTCGCCCCGCCGGTCGCGTCGTTCTTGGTACCAGGTGCACCCGTGTCCCCCGGGTCACCGGCCCCGGTGTCGGTACCGGTGCCACTGTCGGTGCCGGTTCCGCTGTCCGTGCCCGGGCCGGCCCCGGTATCGGATCCGGGGTCCGCGCCGGCGTCCACCCCGCTGTCGGCGCCGGGAACACCGTCGACTGCGGTGTCCCCGCCTGGCTGCTGACCCCCGGCCTGCGCCACCGTCTCCGGATCGAGCCGGGAACCGCAGGCTGCGAGGAGAAGGACAAGGACCGACGCCACGAAGGCGTTGCGAGCACGAACCACGGGGGCACCTCTCAGCGCGCCGCCGGAATGGCGGCTAGAACACGTTCTAGTAAGAACGAGCGACTGTGACCCGGGACACGTTCTTCAAAATGTGATCTGGCTCACATTCGAGCGGCGGGGGTGGGGATGTCGGCATAGGAGACCAGGCCCGGACGCGCTGCGACGACGTGCGGGATCGCGTGCACGACGGGCATGCCGGTGATGGTCATGCCGATGCCGTGCATGTCCTCGACGGTCAGTGTCTCGAGCGGCTGGTCGGGCAGCAGGCCGAGCGTCAGCGAGACCTGGGGCGATCCGTCGATCTCGATCTTGTAGCCGTGCTCGGCGGGCATCGGCGGGTCGAGCTCGCCCGACATCACCCAGCGCTGGTGGAGCTCGATGACCTCGCGGCCACCGGCGACGCCGAGGAACCGCACGTCCATACCCGCCACCGTGCCGGCCGCGATCGGGCGGCCGACGAGGTCGAGGTCGCGGACGGCGGCGCTGACGTCGACGCGGCAGTCGACCCGGTCGAGGTCGACACCGAGACAGTCGGCGAGGACGTGCACGCCGTCCTCGAAGACCGCGACGGCCGCCCGGATGTCGTCGGCGTGACCAGCGTCGTCGAGGGGCCGGCCCCAGCCGAGCCCGTCCATGTTGGAGTCGCCGGCGAAGCTGCTCACGTCGACGGACTCGACCGAGCGGACGTGGCGGACCTCGCTGCAGATACCGGTGGCGACGGCCGCGAGCAGCTGGGCGTAGCCCGGGTTCATACCGCTGCCGAACAGGCTCGCTCCGCCGGCCTCGGCGGCCGCGGCCAGGGCCTCGCGCGCCCCGGCGATGCTGTGCCCGGTGAGGAACTCGGCCGTCGTCACCACGTTGGCGCCGGACCGCAGGATCCGCTCGACGGTCGGGACGTCGAACCGGAGCGGTGTGTAGACCACGCAGTCGGGCCGCAGGGCCAGCAGCGCGTCAACGTCGTCGGTCGCGGTCACCCCGCACGTCTCCGGCAGCCGGCACAGGGTGGCGACGTCCTGCCCGACCTTGTCCGGGCTCCATGCGTAGCAGCCGACCAGCTCCAGGTCGGTGCGACGCAGGATCGCCTGCACCGTGGCGCGGGCGACGTTGCCGGTGGTCCACTGCACCACGCGCAACGGCGGCTGAGCAGTCATGACGGTCTCCTGTCGTTGAACCAGCGCACCCCGGCGCGGATCGACTCCTCGGTCGGGCTCGGCTCCCAGCCGAGCTCGCGGATGGCCTTGCCGTGGTCGAGCGCCGACTGGATGTGCATCAACCGGACGCTGGTCAGCGTGACAACGGTGTCCTTCCGGGAGATCCGCGACCACGCCGTGCCGACGCTTCCGAGCACCTTCATCACCGGGATCGGCAACCCGACTCTCGGCGGCTCGACGCCGCCCTCGTCCGCTGCGACCGAGAAGAGGTCGCGGATGGAGAGGTAGCTCTCGGAGATGATGTAGCGGTCGCCGACCCGCCCCTTGTCCTCCGCGAGCAGGAACGCACGCGCCGCGTCCTCGATGCCGACGACCTCCATCGCCGCGCCCTTCACGTACGCCGCCATCCTGCCGCGGGAGGCCGCGCGAACGAGTCCGCCGTGCGGCGTCGGCCCGAGGTCACGCGGACCGTACGTCGTGCCGACGTTGAGGACCACGGCCGGCAGACCGCGGTCGCGCGCGGCCTCCAGGACCAGGTCCTCGGCCTGGATCCGGGTCTCGATGTAGGGACCGCCGAGGTGCCGCCAGGTGTGCGGCGTCGACTCGTCGGCAAGCCCGCGATCGGCGATCCCGATGGTCCCGACCGTGCTGCAGAACACGAACCGCGGGACGACGACAGCAAGCGCCGCGTCGATCACTCCCCGCAGGGCGTCGACGTTGGTGGCGAACAGCGGCCCAGGGTCGCGCAGCCAGGCCCGGGTGTCGACGATGCAGTAGTGCACGGCGTCGACGCCGGTCATCGCGGCTCGCAGCGCGGGGCCGTCGGACAGCTCGCCCCGCACGATCTCGACGTCGAGGTCGTCGATCGCAGCGGTCGAGCTGGACGGACGCAGCCAGACCCGCACCGCGTCGCCGCGCGCGACGAGCTGTCGGATCACGTGGGAGCCGAGGAACCCGCTGCCTCCCATCACCAACGTGGTCCTGCTCATCTGGCTCCCTCTCCTGTCGACGGCTGGAGGTCGGCCGTCGCCGTGGTCACCTCGCGCGCCAGGGTCGCCACCTGACGCTGCGTCATCCGCTTGCCGGGGTGCACCGACAGCAGCAGCGCCACCCGGCCGTCCGGGCCGAAGACCGGCGCGGAGACGGTGCTGACCTCGTGGTCGCGATGGGGCCCGTCGATCTGCTCGGCCACGATCTGCCCGAGCAGCGCCTGGACGACGGACTGGATCGCCGGCGAGACGCCCTCGCCACGCAGGGTGCCGACGAGGCCGACCAGCGGCGCCATCGCCGGCGTCATGTGGTCGTACTCGTAGCCGCGCTCGCGGACCGTCGCGAGGTGCGCGTCGAGGCGCGCGATCAGCCCGGGGTCGGTGACGCCGCTGCGTTCCCGCCACGCCTGCTGCTCCGCCGGGGACTCCCACGCGGCGAACGCGGTCCCGAGGGGTGCGGCGTACGGCAGGTGGTCGCCGACCGGGAGGGTCACCCCGGGCGACCCGGTCTCGAACGCGGTGACGACCACCGACCCCGCCACTCGCTCGATCACCGAGGCGGGACACCCGTGGGCGACCTGGAGCTCGCGCGCCCGGGCGCGGGCCGCGACGACCAGCGGTCGTGCGGTCTCGGCGCGACCGGCCAGCACCGCCAGACCAGGGCCGAGGGCGTAGGTCTTCTCGAGCGGGTCGCGGACGACCCACCCGCGTTCCTCGAGCGTGGTCAGGATGGCGTGGCCCGTGGCCTGGGTGAGGTCGAGCTCGCGGGCGATGTCGGAGAAGCGCAGGTCGCCCGCGCCCGGACGCCCAAGGAGCTCGAGCACGTCGAGCGCACGCGCGGTCGGCGGTGATGCGGACACCTTGACCTCCTCGACGCGCAGCCTTACCGTTTCTCGATAGTTCGAATCTAGTTCTCGGATATTCGAGGGTCAAGGAGACGGGCGCTCGCATGAGCCACCACCACGACGCCCAGGACATCGCCGACGTCCTGGTCCGCTACGCCACCGGGATCGACTCCCGCGACTGGGACCTGTTCCGGACCGTGTTCACCGAGGACTGCACCATCGACTACGGCCCGGTCGGCCGCTGGAACGGGATCGAGGAGCTGGTCGCCTTCATGGTCGAGGCCCACCTCGGCGCCGGTCTGACGCTGCACCGGATCACCAACGTCGTCGCTCAGGTCGATGGCGCAACTGGGGACACAGCGACCGCGACGGCGTACGTCGACGCCCTCCTGATGAACCCCGAGGGCACCGGCGGCGTGCAGGCAGCCGGCTCCTACGAGGACCGCCTGGTCCGGACGACGACCGGCTGGCGGATCTCGGACCGGGTCTTCACCCCCGCCCGGTTCGCGAGCGTGTGATGCCGACGTTCGCCGCGCAGTACGGCCCCTGGGCGCTCGTCGCCGGGGCGTCGGAGGGCGTCGGTGCGCTGTACGCCGAGGAGCTCGCCGCTCGCGGCCTGAACGTGGTGGTCCTGGCCCGGCGCCAGGCGGCGCTCGACGAGGTCGCGGCCGGCATCCGGAGCCGCACGGGTGCCGAGGTCCGCACGCTCGCCGTCGACCTCGCCCGGCCCGACGCGACGGCGACCATCACGACCGCGCTCGCCGACCTCGAGATCGGCTACCTCGTCTACTGCGCCGGTGCCGACGCCGACTACCGCCCGCTGCTGGCCGGCCCGGTGGCGGCGGCCGACGCGATGATCCATCGCAACTGCACGGTGATGGTCCAGCTGTGCCACGCGTTCGCCGGTCCGATGGTGGAGCGCGGCCGCGGCGCCATCGTGCTCTTCGGGTCCGGAGCCGGTTTCGCCGGAGCACCCAACATGGCCGTCTACGGCGCGACCAAGGCGTTCGACATGGTCTTCGCGGAGGGCCTGTACGGCGAGCTGCGACCGCACGGCGTCGACGTCCTCGGGCTGGTGCTCGGCGAGACCGACACCCCCGGCCTGCGCCGCGTGCGGCACCAGCGCGGACTGTCGGGCCCCGACGAGCCGGTCCGCCGGGCCTCGACCCCCGAGCAGGTCGTCGCCGACGCGTTCGCGCACCTCACCGACGGCCCGGTCTACCTGGCGAACCGGACCATGCGTCTCGGGTCGCGCGCGATGTTCCCGATGGGGCGCAACCGGATGGCGCGGCTGATGGCCAGAGCCAGCGCGAAGGCGATGGGCCCAGCCGACTGAGTGTCAGCACGAGCGGCTCGTCGCGGCGGCACCCTCAGAGCTCGGCGTCGACGACCTTCTCGACGTCGAGGTCCATGAGCGTGTTGATCGCCCGCACGGCGGTGACCTCCATCCGGTCGTCAGGCTGCATGCCGCCGGCGGCGAGGCTGAACACGATCGCGATCCATCCGTCGATCGTCAGCAGCCGGTAGCGGTCGAAGGCCTCGTCGAAGGACGGCACCTCGCCGCCCGCCCCGTGCTCTGCCAGCCCAGCGAGGTAGCGCCGCAGCAGGTTCTCCTGCTCTGCTCGCCGGAGCTCGGTAGGGATGGAGTGCATGAGGAAGTACGCGACGTCGCGCAGGCCGTTCATCTTGTGGAAGACCTGCCAGTCATAGATCCCGGCCGTGCCGTCCGGGTCGCTGAACGTGTTGCCCAGGTGCGTGTCTCCGTGGCACAACGTCATGGGCATCGACTCCCAGACCTTCACGAACACGTCCTGGTTGTCGACATAGGTCTTGGTCAGGCGCCGCACCGAGTCCGGGACCTCGCGGTCCTGGTTCATGAATCTCTTCTCGCTCCACTTGAAGAGCTGTCGCATGAACGGATATCCGGGGCGACGCGAGTAGGTCTCGAGCCAGGCCAGGTCCGTCGAGAAGCGCGGCGAGCGCCAGAACCGGCCGTGCAGCTTCGCGAGGAGGTCGATCACTCCTTCGGCATGCTCCTTGGTGCACTCGTCGTCGGCGTTGAGGAAGGTTACGTCGCCGCGGAGAGCCAGGTCCTCGAACACGATGACGTAGCGGCCACCGATGCCGTGCCGAGCGAGGAAGGGCCGGACCGTGAGGTCCTCGAGCGAGGGCTGGATCTGCTGGAAGAACCGCGTCTCGTAGGAGTGGCAGCCGAAGCCGGAGACGATCCCGCGCGGTGCGACCTGGGTGGAGGTCCCCTTCGCGAAGGCGGACGCGGGGAGCCCGGCGTCCGTGCCCGCCTGGTTCCAACGGAGCATGATCCGGGCACGATCCGTGGTGCCCCTCGAGTCGATCACCACCTCGTGGGACTCCAGCCGCGCTCCGGGCACGCCGCGTCCGATCGCCCGACCGAGCTCGGCCGTCGTGATCGAGTCCAGGCCGTAGCGCCCCTGCCTCGGCACCCAGGGCGAGACCCCCAGAGCCAGGTCGCGTGCCGACGCCAGTCCGTGTCGCATGAGGTTCCCCTTCGATCCCGTGCGGTCGCGCTCTCGCGACCGCAGGCCTTCACGGTAGATCTCGAATTTACGGGCGTCAATTAATTTCTAATACATTTTCATTTTTTTGGAGGATCGACCGCCACCGTGAGCGCGTGCGGTAGACAGACCCCATGCAGCGGCCGGACCCTCGCGAGAGCAAGGGAGCGGCCACGCGCCGGCGCATCCTGACCGCGCTGGAGGAGGCGATCGAAGAACTGGGGTACGAGCGGGTGACGATCGCCGAGGTCACCCGCCGCGCCGACGTGACCCGGCCGGCGTTCTACTTCCACTTCGAGTCGCTCGGCGCCGCCTTCTCCTCGCTGATGGAGCGGCTCTTCGACCAGTTCACCGGGGTCGCCACGGGTTGGTACGAGCACGGCAGCGCAGATGAGTCCGCGGCTTTCCGAGCGGGGATGGCCGCGACCGTCGACCTATGGCGGGCTCACTCCCAGGTGATGGACGCGGTCGTGCGCGCCGCAGCAGCCGACCCCGCAGCCCGCCGGGTGCTGGACGGCTGGATCGACGCCTACGTCGAGCGAGCGCTGCCGGTGGTCCGCGCGGACGCGACCATGTTGGGCGACGCCACGGACCGCATCACCAGGCTTCTGGTCGAGACGACCTTCGACGCGATGGGGCGCGACGTCCGCGCCATCGTCGGCGGCAGCCCGCCGGACCGCGACCTCGCCGACTCGCTGTCGCTGATCTGGACCCGGTCGATCTACCTCAGGTAGCGGTCGCCTTCTCCAGCGCTGTCAACGCCTCGTCGAGGTGGATCAGCATGCGCTGCAGGTGCGGGAGCGCCCGCCGGTCCCCCACGATGCCGAAGGTCATCAGGTCGTCGTACCGGGTCAGGGTGATGTTCATCGCCTGCGCCTCGGAGATCATCGAGACGGGGTAGATGTCCGTCATCCGCGCCCCGTTGGAGTAGAGCGGGACGTTGGTCGCCGGGACGTTGGAGATGATCAGGTTGAAGGGGTGCCGGGGAAGCGCGGAGATGCCGGTGAGGGACGAGATGATCGCCCCGCCCATGATCAGCTTGCTGACCGCGATCACTTCCGCCGGCGACATCGCGCCGAACCGGTCCTTGGCCGCCTTCGTCTGCGCGTGGATCGAGCCCAGGCGCACAGCCGGGTCGTCCCCGGCCGTGCCGAGGTCGCAGAGCATCGCGCCGAACGCATTGCCCTCCCCATCCGCGAAGTCGCTCCCTTCGCGGCGCACCGAGACCGGCACCATGGCGATCAGCGATCGGTCCGGCAGGGTCCCGATCTCGTCGAGGTAGGCCCGGAGCGCGCCCCCCGCCATCGCGAGCCCGACATCGTTGACCGTGCAGCCCGCAGCACGGGCGACTGCCTTGAGCCGCTCCACCTGCCACTGGTCTCCGGCGAACCGTCGCGCTCCGCCCACCTTGACGTTGAGGGGCGAGGGCGGCGCCTCGAACGGCACCCGAGAGCTGTCGTCCCGCGCCATGTCGACCAGTGAACGGACCACGGACGCGCTGCGCAGGACTGGGGCGAGCCTGCTCTCGGACGGCCGCGGCTTGCGGGGCGACTGGATCACGTTGGGGTCCACTGCCCACGGCGGCAGGCAGTCCCGCTTCTCCGGGTCGGGCGAGAGGCTGCCCAGCACGTGCTTGGCGAGGGACATCCCGTCCGCGATGGCGTGGTGGGTCTTGAAGGCCGTCGCGAAACGGCCACCCTCCAGACGCTCGAACACGTGGAACTCCCACAGCGGCCGGCGACGGTCCAAGGGCATCCCGTGCTGGACGGACACCGCCTCGAGGAGCTCGCGGACCCGTCCCTGGCCAGGCAGAGCCGAGCGCCGCACGTGGTGGTCGATCTCGACCGGCTCGTCATCGATCCACCGCAGCGTCGACGGCGAGACCGCCGAACGCGCCGGCCGGCGCCGGAACACGCGCTTGAGGTCGTCGCTCGCGAGGAGGTGCTGGAAGTAGTCGGCCACCCACTCGTCGGGATCAGCGTCCACCGGAGGGCGGTACAGCTGGAGCGTGATGACCTGGGCCGGCCGGCCGGCCGCCTCACCGAGCAGGAACATCGCATCGCCGACAGCAATGTTGGTCAAGGTCGCGACCTCCGTCTCGATCGTCCAGGAGCATGGACAATCTATCGAATCTAACTTAAAAAAAGATAGAGTGTCGTTGCGCACACCGCAGCCTGAGACGAGGGAACGTGCAACAGCAACCGCCAGGCCGCGATGCGACCGACCACGTGCTCCTCCTCCACGGGATGGGGTGCGGACCCTGGGTCTGGGATTCCGTCGAGGAGCACCTGCCCGCTCACCTCGTCGCTGTTGCGGTCACCATCGCCGGACACCGAGGCGGCACGCCGCTCGCTGCTGCGGCGGACCGGCGCGCCTCGGAGCAGATGCTCGACGACATCGAGGCAGCCCTCGACCAGCGCGGGATCGCACGCCTGCACGTGGTGGGCAACTCGCTCGGGGGGTGGCTCGCCCTTCGCCTGGCCGAGCGAGGTCGGGCACTCAGCGTCCTGTGCCTGGCTCCCGCGGGAGGCTGGCAGCCAGGGAGCGTGTTCGAACGCCTGCTCATCTCGAGGTTCGCCCTGGGGCAACAGGCTGCCCGAGCGCTGGCGCGTCGCCCGGCCCTCCTCGGCTCTCCCCGCCTACGCCATGCCGTGCTGGCGCCGGTGGTCGCGGATCCCGACAAGGTGCCCGCCGCAGACGTGGAACGGTTCGTGCGGGACATGGCCGACTGCCAGGCACTGCGCCTGGCGCTCGCGAGCCCCGACGCACGGGCGCTCGCCCGTGTCGACTCCCTGGCCGCGCCGACCCGCATCGCGTGGTCGGGCGAGGACCGCGTGCTCAGCAGGCGTCGGGCTCGCCACGGTTTCGACCACCTCCGCGCCGACGAGCTCGAGCTCGCGGGGCTGGGCCACCTGCCGATGCTCGACGACCCGCAGGCGGTCGCCCGCTTGATCGCCGACGCCGTCGCCCGCGCCGAGTCGTCGCGCAAGGTCAGCTGAGGAGGAACGCGACGCAGAGCGCGCCGAAGGTCGACGTCCATGCGGCGAGTGCGATCCGGAGGGCGCGCGGCGCTTCCCGGACCTCCATGAAGTGACGACCCACCAGGAAGGCCTTGACGAAGCCGGCAGCGACGACGACCGCCGGACCGAGGTCCGCCGGCCCGTGGTGCCCGGTCCCGATCCAGAACGTCATCGCCGTCACCGCGACCAGCACGAGCCACACCGCGAGGACCCGCGCGGGCACCCCACCGATCACGACAACGGCCCCAGGTACAGCAGGTTGAAGATGACCACCCACAGCAGGTCGACCATGTGCCAATAGACGGCGGCCGCCTCGACGAACACACGGCTCGGTCGCCGACCGGCCCTCGTCCTCCGGGACCAGGTGCCGAGCAGGACGAGGCCGACGACGACGTGCAGCAGGTGCACGCCGGTCATCACGAAGTAGAACGTGAAGAACGTGTTGGTCCCCGGGGTGTGACCGCCGCTGATCTCGAGGGAGTACTCCACCGCCTTGGCGGCGATGAAGGCGAACCCGGTCCCCGTTGCGACACGGAGCCAGCCGGCGGTCGGCCCCGGGCGGTCGCGGCGGTGCGCCTGGAGCGCTGCCACGACGGCGTACGAACCGAGGAGCAGCAGCAGGGTGTTGACCACCCCGATCGGCTGGTGGAGATCAGCGGCAGCCGCGGCGAACCCCGCCTCGTCCTCTCGCATCTCCCAGCAGAAAACGGCGAAGAACGCCCCGAAGATCGACATGTCTCCCAGGACGAACACCCACAGGCCCACCTCACCCGGCAGGCCTGCGGCGGGCGTGCGACCCGGCGCCGGCTGAGGAGCCGGCGCCGGCGGATCCTCCGTCCAGAGGAAGGACGCACTCTCGGCGATCAACGATCAGGCCTTTGCCAGGACGACGTCACGATCGACCATGAGGGTCTCGTTGGCCTTGCGGCAGGCATAGCTCATCGCGACCAGGAAGGCGCAGTAGGCGGTCAGCGCCAGCCAGAACACGAACACCCCGTTCCAGGCGAACGGACCGCTCTTGAAGAAGTAGGCCAGGACGTCGGGGATGAAGGCGAACGCCACCAGCAAGTTGAGGTAAGCCAGCCATCGCGGGAACACCTCGGACTTGTCGCGGAGGATGGCCAGGGCTATCGCGACGTTCTGGACCATGAACGGGGTGATGCCGGTGAAGAGCAGCAGCCAGGCGAGGTCGTTGAGCAGGACGATGTCACCCGGGTCGCGATCGGTCCGGAAGGCCGCGATCGCGAAGATCAGCTGCGGGAACATGTTGATCACGACCGTCACGGCAGCGGCGAGCAGCTGGGTGAAGGCCATCAAGGGCACCCGACCCTCCATGCGCAGGAGGTGCACCGAGACGAGCACGAGCATCGGGATCATGAGGACGACCCCGATCGAGGACAGGACGAAACCTGCCATCACCCGGTTGGGCTCCTCGGTGAAGAACGAGACGACGTCGGGCGTGCTCTCGCCTGGTCCCATCGGGAGCGGCAGCATCCCCGCGATGAGCCATCCGACCAGCGTGACGACAACGGCCGCCGGTCCCCCGAGGGCCGCGATGTCGAGGATGCGCTTCACTTCGTCCCTCCCCGGAGGATGCCGGCGAGGCGACCGACCTGCTCGACGCGCTCGTCCGCAGTTCTCGCGAGAGGGTTGACCAGGAGGGTCCGTACCCCCGCAGCGTGGAACTCCTCGACCTGGTGGCGGACGCTGTCCTCGTCACCGATCAGGGTGACCGCCTCGACGAGGTCGCCCGGCACGGCTTCCGCGGCCTCACGCTTCTTGCCCGCGAGGTAGAGGTCCTGGATCTCCTTGGCCTCGGTCTCGTAGCCGTAGCGACACGCGAGCTGGTTGTAGAAGTTCTTGTCCCGCGCGCCCATGCCCCCGACGTAGAGCGCGAGCTGGTTGCGAACCGTCGCGATCGCCTCGGGGTCGGGGGCGCCGAGGTGGAAGCTGACCTGCAGCTGGATGTCGAGCTCGCCGAGCGAGGGATCACGCCGGCTCGTACCGGCGTCGAGCGCCTCCCCCCAAGCCTGCTTCGCCCGACCCGGGTGGAAGAACAGCGGCTGCCACCCGTCGGCGACCTCCGCGACGAGCTCGACGTTCTTGGGTCCGAGCGCCGCGACAGAGATCGGGATCTCGGAGCGGACCGGGTGGTTGATCAGCTTGAGCGGCTTGCCCAGCCCGGAGCCGCCGTCCTCCTTGGTCAACGGCACCCGGTAGTGCTCGCCCGCGAACTCGACCGGCTCGCGCCGCCAGACCTGTCGACAGATGGAGATCGTCTCGCGGGTACGACCGAGCGGCGCGTCGTACCTCACGCCGTGGAATCCCTCGACGACCTGGGGACCAGAGGCCCCGAGTCCTAGGTTGAAGCGGCCACCCGAGACGTAGTCGAGTCCCGCAGCGGTCATCGCCGTCAGGGACGGGGTCCGCGAGTAGACCTGGAGGATCCCGGAGAGGAGCTGCAAGGACTCCGTCTTCGCCGCGATGTAGCCGAGCTGGCTCACCGCGTCGAACGAGTACGCCTCGGCGACGGCGACCAGCTCGAGACCTTGTCGCTCGTACTCCTGGAGGAGCTCGACGGTCTCTGCGAAGCCGCCGGAGTAGTCCATGATCATGCCGAGTCGCACGGGTGGTCCTTTCGTTCGGGTGCCGGGCTCACTGCCACAGCAGGACGACGAGGGTCAGCGGGACCAGGACGGCCCAGCCCTCGAAGGCGAGCCGGCCGAGCAGGGGTGCTCGCCGGAGCTCGATGAAGTCCGTCATCACCAGCCTGACCTTCCAGGCGGCGACCACGAAGATGGCGACCAGCGCCCAGCGCCGGTCCACGGAATCAGCGCTGAGGATCCAGGTCGTGACGATGCTCGCGGCGGCGAGCAGGCCCCACGTCATCCAGGTCGGTCGTTCGGTCAGCACCGTGGTCACCTCGCGAGGTACAGGAGCGGGAAGATGAGGAGCCAGAGGAAGTCGACGAGGTGCCAGAAGACCGCGGCGGTCTCGAAGCCGACGACTCCTCCCTCCGGTCGACGGCCCAGCCGCACCCAGAACCCCAGGAGCAGGACGCACCCGGCGACCACGTGGCCGAGGTGCACACCCGTGAGGGTGAGGTAGTAGACGTAGAACTCGTGGGTGTCGGGCGCGTGCCCGGCGTCGAATCCCGCGGCGTACTCGAGAGACTTGAGCACCACGAAGACCGCTCCCCCGCCCACCCCCGCGAGGATCCAGCGGCGAGCCTGACCCACCGCGTCGCGGCGCAGTGCCGTCAGTGCCGACGCGATGCACGCCGAGCTGGTCAGGAGGACGAGGGTGTTGATGCCCCCGCGGTCCGCGTCGAGCGTCAGGCGCGCCGCTTCGAAGCCAGCGGGGTCGTCGGCACGCGCCAGCGCGAAGGTGACGAACATGAGGGTGAACATCGCCAGGTCGCCGGCGACGAAGACCCAGAACCCGTCCATGCCCGGCATCGTGCGACGGCTGCCCTTCCCGGCGGGGGCGCCCTGGTCGCTGCGCTCCATCAGCGCACTCATCCGGCGGCAGCCTCGAGCAGGTCCTCGGACTCCAGCCGCTTCAACGCACGCCAGGTGAGCACAGTCGCGACCGCGGTGAAGGCGAAGAACTCGACGAAGACGACCCAGAAGCTGACCGCGCCGTCCCACGCGACCGGGCCCGTCCGGAAGAACGGCATCAGCATGAGGGGCACGTAGCACGCGGCCGTCAGGAAGCTCATCCAGGCGAACCATCGCGGGAACAACGGGGTCGCGCGCCGGTCGATGAGGACCGCGACGCCGATGGCGATGCTCTGGATGGCCGAGCAGACGAAGGTGGTGTCGAAGAACATCCAGCCGAAGTCGTAGAGTGTCTGGATCGTCTCCGGCGAGTGGTCCTCGGCCCGGATCGCCGCGGTGATCCAGATCGTCGCCGGCGTGAAGGTGACCAGGCCGGTGAGCACGCCGCCGATGAACTGGACGTGCGCGAGGATCCCCATGGGGCCCTCGATCCGTTCGATGACGCGGCTGATGGCAGCGCTCCAGACGACGTACCACGGCCCGCAGAAGGCCATCAGCACCATGCCGATGGTGAGTCCGGTCTGGTGCTCGACGAAGTAGTCGGCGATCTGCTGCGCGGTCAGGTCGGGCCCCGGCGGAGGCCAGAATCCCGCGAACACGGCGAACCCGAGCAGTCCCGGGACGACGTACAGCACGACGAGCAGCAGGCCGATCCTCGTGATGAGGTAGTCCGCGCGCGTCTGGGCGGCGGTCTCCGCCGACGTGGGGCGGGTGTCGCTCATGGTCATCTCAGGTCTCCTCAGGGACGCAGACAGGCAGCGGCGTCGCCTTCGCGGCGGGCCGGGTCCTGGGGGCAGGGGATGTTGCGAGCGCCTCGGACGGAGCGCGGGTCGTCGTGCGGTGCCGTGCAGAACACCAGCGGGGTCTTCCGAGGCTCGAGGTCGAACGGCGATGCCCACTCCGAGACCGGCAGGAAGCCCTCGATGCACTCCGGCGGGTCGTCGAAGTTGGCCAAGGTCAGCCGGACCGCCTTGTCGTCGAGCGCCGGCAGGGTGACCGACTGGACCGTCGCCACCGCCAACGGGTAGTCGCTCAGGATCTGCTGGAGGTAGGGGTCGTAGCGGTTGAGCACTCGCGACACCGTGTTGGTCGCCTGCAGCAGGGGAGGCAGGTCCACCTCGAGGTCGTCGAGGAGCAGGTTGGTCGTGGCGGTGAACCGCGGGCCGTCGTCGAGGAGCGCGCGGATGTCGTCGTCGCCGGCGCGCAGCTCGTCGGTCACCTGCTGCAGGTTGCTCGTCAGCCTGACGATGTTGGCCGAGCGACCGTTGATGGTGGAGAGCAGCGGGCCGGCACCACGGATGAGAGCCGCCGTCTGCTCGAAGTTGGCATCGGCGAGCCGGATCAGGGAAGCCCCGTCGTCGAGGATGGTCTGCAGGTCACCCGTGCGCCAGTCCAGACCCTTGCTCGTCTCCCGGAGCAGGACGGACAGCTCCTGCTCGTCGAGGCTCTGCACCAGGGCGTAGACGTTGTCGAGGACCGGGCCGATCTCGACGGGCACCGAGGTGCGCGAGAGGGGGATGACGTCGCCGTCCGCCAGGACGTCGTCACCGCCGTCGCCCGCGGGAACGAGGTCGACGTACTGCTCACCGACGGCGGAGCGGCTGTGGACCTCCGCCCCGACCCCGGCAGGGATGTCGGTACCGGTGGCGAGGTTCAACCGCGCGACCAGGTGGTCGCCCTCGACCTCCAGCGACTCCACCTTGCCCACCGGGTGGCCGAGGTAGGTCACCTCCGCACCCTCGTAGAGCCCGGCTGCCTCCTTGAACTCCGCGTCGACCTCGTAGCGCTGGAAGCCCAAGGTCTCGGGCACCCGCAGGAAGGTCATCGCGAGCACGACGATGCCGACGACCGACGCGATGCCGAACGCGATGAGCTGCTTCTTGATCAGAGGCGAGGCGCCCTTCATCAGTTCCCTCCTCCGGTGAGGCCGCCGAGAAGACCCTCGAGCGAGGGCAGACCGGGGGCGGCTGACTGTTCGTTCGACTGCTCGCCCGCCGACGTACCGCCACCCTGCTGGCTGGGGGTCGTCTGGAGCCCGTTGAGGAGCCCGGTGACGCCGCTCAGGGTTCCCCCGAGGCCGAGCGAGTCGAGGAGCGCGCCGACGTCCAACCCGGGGAAGCCCGGAAGGCCCGGCGTGCCGTCCGGGGTGATGAACCCGTTCGCGAGCGCCGAGTTGGTCAGATCGAGGACCAGGCCGAGGTTGCAGTAGGAGCCACGGCAGGCGTTGGTGACCGTCTCGGGCGCGAACGGGAACGTCACGGCAAAGCCCAGAGCGGTCACCGTGGCGTCTCCGGCCCGGAGGATCCCCTCGAACACGGGGCGCAGGTTCTCGAGGTCGGCGACGAGGTCGTCGCGCACATCGCGGACCAGCGGCACCACGACCTCGGCAAGACCGTCGAGGGCCTGGAGAGCCTGGGTGAGGTCGGGGCGCCGGTCCGAGAGGACGGCGAGCGCGGGGCCGATCTCGTCGAGCGCGCGCGTGATGACCTCACGCTGGCCGGCGTACTTCTTCGACACGGTGGCCAGGTCACGGACGGTGGCGATGATGTCGTCGCGCTGCTCGTCGAGCGCTCCGAGGAACCCGTCGAGTCGCGGCAACAGGTCACCGACCGCGCCGTCGTTGCCAGCGAGCACCCGGTTGAGCTCGGTCGTGATCGTGCTGATCTGCTCCAGGCCCCCACCGTTGAGGGTGACCGACGCAGCGGAGAGCACCTGCTCGGTCGACGGATAGGCGTGGCCTCGCTCGAGCGGGATCCGGTCGCCGTCGGCGAGCACGCCCTTCGCGTCACCCGGCGCGGACAGCTCGACGTACGACGCTCCCAGCAGCGTGTTGACGCCGACGCTCGCGACGGCGTTCGCCGGCAGCTCGACGTCGGGCTCGATGCTGAGGACCGCCTCGGCGTGCCAGTCGACGGCGTTGATCTCGCGCACCGTGCCGACCGCGATGTCGCCGACCTTGACCTGGGCGTTGGGGGTGAGGGTGCCCACGTCAGGCAGCTCGACGACGACCTCGATGGCGTCGTCCCCGGTGCCCGTGCCGCCCGGGAGAGCCATCTCCCCCACCCCGTCGAAGCGGCATCCCACCAACGCGAGGCAAGCGGCAGCCACGACCGCCGTCGTGTGCGCGGGCCTGCGGATTCCCTTGCGCGGAGTCGTCATCACATGCCTCCCAGGAGGACGAGCAACGCACTGAGGAGCTGCTGGGACTGCGGGCTGCCGGCGACCTGGTCGAGCAGGTCACCGATGAGTCGGTCGCACAGCTCCTGCGTCCCCTGGGCGTTGGTGCCTGCAGCCCCACCCATCGCACCGCAGATGAGCGCACCCGGCGAGTTGACGTTGGCAGCGTGCAGGTCCACACCGACGGCGTTCTGCTTCTGGTGGTAGGACTCGGTGAGGTTCTCCAGAGCGTTCGGAGCGACGTGGAGGATCTGCGCCAGGTCGCCCTGCTGGCGCGCGACCACGCTGATGACGTCCGTCAGTCCCCGCATGGCCTTGGTGAGACCGCCGCGGTTCGTGGCGACGAACCCCTCGACGTCGCCGACGGCCTTCGACAGGTCCCGGAGGGCCGCCCGCACCAGGTGCTTGTCGTCAGCGAGCAGCTGCGAGACGGCGTCGAGCCGCTCCAGGAACTCCCCGATCTGGACGTCGCTCTGCCCGAGCGCCGTCACGAACACCTGGAGGTTGCGTACGACGGAGAACGCGTCGTCCCCGCCGGAGTTGAGGACCTCGATGGCGCCTGCCAGGTCGGAGATCGTCTGGTTGAGCGTTCCGCCCTGTCCTCGCAGCGCGCCCGAGGTCGCGTCGATGACGTCGGAGAGTGCCCCGTCCTTGTTGGCGCCCCGCGGGCCGAGGGCGACGGCGATGTCGTTGAGCTGACCCTTGATGTCGTCCCACTCGACCGGGACCGCGGTGCGCTCCTCGGGGATGGTCGCACCGTCAGGGAGCTTGGCACCGCTGATGTACTGCGGCGTCAGCTGGATGTAGCGACTGCTCACCAGGGACGGCGCGACGATGACGGCCCTGGCCTCGGCCGGCACGTCGATGCCCTCGACGTGGAACTCGACGCGGACCCGGCCGTCCTCCGGCTCGATGTCGTCGATCTTGCCGACGGGCACACCGAGGACGCGGACCTCGTCACCGGCGTAGATGCCGTCGGTGCTCTCGAAGTAGGCGACCAGGTCGGTGCGATCGGAGCGGTTCCACCCGGCTGCGACGACCCCGAGCAGGACGACGAAGACAAGCAGCACCACCAGCCACGGCTTCTGCGGGCGGGACAAGCGTCGGTTCCCGGTCATCGGAGACCCCCTCGGTCTCGGTCGGAGCTCTGCTCGCGAGTGACGTCAGCAGGCGCCTGTCGGGGCAGCACATCGGCGAAGTCGACGTTGGGCGTCAGCAGGTTGCCGGGCAGCAGGTTCTGCAGGTAGGCGGTGAAGAACTCACCCGAGGAGACGACCTCGCCGAGACCGGTCGCGTAGACGGCCATCCCGCTCAGTGCCTTGCTCAGGTTGTCCTTGTTGTCCTGCAGGGTCCGGATGATCGTGTCGAGCGAGTCCAGCGCCGGGCCGAGGCTCTGCTTGTTGTCGGCGACGAACCCGCTGAGCTGTCGCGACATCGAGGAGAGGTTGTTGAGGAGGGCCGAGATGTCGTCGCGTCGCTCGACGAGCTCGGCGAACAACAGGTTGCCCTGGCCGATGATCTCGGTCATGTCGTCGCTGCGGTCTGCCAGGATCGCGCTGAACTGGTCGGCGCGGTCGAGGAGCTGTCGGAGCGCCTCGTCACGGCCGTTGATGGTCGCGGAGATCCGGCTGACGCCGCGCAGGGCCTGGCGGATCTCCGGGGTGGCGCCCTCGACGGTGACGGCAACCTGCTCGAGCGCCTTCGCGACCTGCTTCACGTCGATCTGCGAGGTCTCGGACTCCAGGTCCGTGAGCGCCTCGGTGACGTCGTAGGGGACCGAGGTGCGTTCGACCGGGATGACCGCGCCCTCTGCCAGAGCGCCCTCGCCGAAGCTCACCAGCTCCAGCGCCTTGTCGCCGAGGACCGTGTCGATGCTGACCTCGGCGGTCGTCTCGTCGCCGAGCTCGACACTGGTCTCGGTGATGGTGAACTCGACGTCGACGCCCTCGTCCCCGAGCTCGACACTGTCCACACGACCCACGTGGAGGCCACTGACCCGGACCGGGTCACCGGCCTTGAGGCCGGCGGCCTCGGGCAGGACCGCCTGGTAGTGACGGCCGTAGAGGCTCAGGACCGAGGAGAAGTTGAGGACGAGGAGGACGCTCGCCACCAGCCAGGCCACGACGATGAGGCCCAGCGGAAGCGGGTTCCGCTCGCGGAACATCTTGATCTGCATCAGTTGCACCGTTCGACTTGGCTCTGCACGGCGGGCGTCTTGATGGGCTTGCCGCCAGGGCCGGTGATCTTGATCTGCACCGAGCAGAGGTAGAAGTTGAAGAACGTTCCGTGCGAACCGATCCGGTCGAGGGTCTGGTAGGCGGCCGGCAACGAGTCGAGGACCTTGTTGAGGGTCTTCGTGTTCGTGTTCAGCAGTCCCGCCAGCCGGTCGACGGCGATCACCGTGGACCGGAACGGACCTCGGACGCGCCCGAACAGGTCGGTCAGCTCCGCAGCCATGCTGTTGATGGCCACGACCGACGTGGTGATCGGGTCCCGGTCCTCTGCCAGCCCCGTCACCAGCCTCTTGAACTGCGTGATCGTCTGTCGGAGCTGGGCGTCGCGCGAGTCCAGGCTGCCCAGGAGGACGTTCATGTTGTCGATCAGGGACGTGATGGCCTCGCTGTCGTCGGCGAGGCCGTTGGTCAGCGACGAGGTCCTGGCGAGGAGCGACTCGATGGTGCCGCCACGGCCCTGGAGGGTGGAGATGAGGTTGGTCGCCAGCTCGTTGACCTGCTCCGGCTGGAGCCCGCGGAAAAGCGGGCGGAACCCGTTGAGCAGGACGTCGAGGTCCAGCGCGGGCGTTGCGAGCCGAGCGGGGATGACGGAGCCAGGCTCGAGCTCCTCTCCGACCCCCGGCTGCTGGCGCAGCTCGAGGTAGCGGTCACCGAGCAGGTTCTCGTAGCGCACCAGCACCTGGGTGCGGTCGGTCAGCGTCTGGCCGGACTCCACGTGGAAGGAGACGCGCACCATGTTGTCGTCGATGACCTCGAGCCCGTCGACCTGACCGACCCGAACACCGGCGACCCGGACGACATCACCCGCCTGCAGCCCGGTGACGTCGTTCATCTCGACCTGGTAGTCGTTGCTCGGGCCCAGCCGTACCTCCCCGAGGGTGAGGTAGAGCAGGGCTGCCGTCAGCGCTCCGACGATGCCGAAGACGGCCAACCGGATCGCGTCGCCGCGGATCTTCACTGGGGGGTCCCCCTCTCGGGCACCGGGACCTGGCTCGGGGACAGCACCGGCAGGCCGTGACAGTTCGGGCCTCGACCACGCGGGTAGCTCGGCAGGTCGTCCGGCGCGGTGTACTTGGAGAGCTTCGAGCGGACGCTCACCAGCGCACGCAGCGTCGCGTCCGTGCCGCCGATCACGTCGGCCATGATCTGGCGGGTGCGGTCGAGGCCGAGGATGAAGCAGGGCAGCTCGGTGGCGTAGGCACGCAGCGTCCCGGAGGGCAGGTTCAGGCCCCGCACCAAGGCGCCGAGCGCGTCCGCGTTCAGGCCCAGGACCTCGGCGCCGCGACCACCGAGGATCGTGAGGTCGAGGAGGAGGGTCTCCAGGGCTGCGTCCTTGTCGACGACCGTCCCCGCAGTGACGGTCGCGTTGCGCAGGATGGAGATGAGGGCCGGCGACACCTCGACGGCGACCCGGGCGAAGCGGGCGACCTGGAGGAGGTCCTCGCGCAGCTGCGGGAGGAGCGGCTGGAGCTTGGTCAGGTAGTCGTCGGCCTGCGCAGCGAAGGCGGCCATCTGGTCACCACGCCCGCTCAGCGTCGTCGCCAGGACCGTGAGCGTCTGGTTCAGGTCGGCGACGTCGACGCCCGACAGCACGCGCTGGAGGCTGTCGAAGACGGTGTTGACCTCAGTCGTCACCCCGAGCGTCGACAACGTCGCTCCCTCGCTGAGCCGGCCGTCGCCGGACCGCGACACCAGCTCGACGTACTTCGCGCCGAAGACGGTGGAAGCCCGGATGTCGGCGACGACGTCGGAGGGAACCTGGTCGAACTTGTCACGATCGATCTCGAGCACGATCTGCGCCTCGCCGTCGACCAGCTCGACCGACCCGACCCGGCCGATCTCGACCCCGCGCAGCTTCACCTTGTTGCCCGGGTCCATCACCAGACCGGCGCGCGCGGTCACGACGGTGACCTCGACGGGGTCGGCGAACGCGCGCGTGTAGAAGGCCGCAGTCAGGCTGAACCCCGCGGCGATGGTGAGCACCATCGCCAGGGCGCCCAGACGCACCTTGTTCGACTCGTTCATCCTCATCGCGTCAGCCCGCCAGGTGGAAGGTGTTGAAGTTGGAGTAGATGGCCATGCCGATGAGCAGGTTCACGATCATGACCCCGCTGAGCGAGGCGCGGACCGACCGGCCGACCGCCTCGCCCACGCCTGCCGGGCCGCCCTTGGCGTTGTAGCCGTAGTAGGTGTGGACGAGCATCACCACGACGACCATGCCGAGCACCTGGATGTAGGAGAAGACGATGTCGAGCGGGTGCAGGTAGAGGAAGAAGTAGTGCGAGAAGTTCCCCTGCCCGACGTCGTAGAAGAAGACGAGCAGCAGGTAGTCGGCGAGGAACCCGCCGAGCGTGGCGAAGACGTAGAGGGGGGTGATGACGATCATCCCGGCGACGACCCGCGTCGTCGCGAGGTAGGGCAGCGAGGGGATCGCCATGACGTCCAGCGCGTCGATCTCCTCGCTGATGCGCATCGCGCCGAGCTGCGAGGTCGTCGCCGCCCCCAGGGTGACGGAGAGCGCGACGCCGGCGAGCAGCGGAGTGGACAACCGTGCGGTGAAGAACGCCGCCAGGAGCGGGCTGAGGGAACCGACCCCGATGCTGGAGGAGGACTCGAAGCCCTGGGCCGCGGCCACGGCACCGGCGAAGAACGTGATCGAGGTGACGATCACGACCGAGCCGCCGATCAGGGCGAGGGCACCGGTCCCGGTCCCGAGCTCGGCGATGAGCTTGAGGATCTCGCCGGGGTGCTTGCGCACCGCGCGCGGGATGCCACCCAGGACGCGGGCGTAGAAGAGGCCTTGGGCGCCGATCGCTTCGATCGCTCGCTCGGAGGCGGAACGCAGGGACCCCAGCCGGGGCAACGTGGTCGACATGATCATCTCGCTAGAGGACGGCGAACTGGACGAGGCTGATGGAGAGGCTCACGGGGACGAGGACCGCGACCGTGATGACCACGGCTTGGTTGACCGCGTCCCCCACGCCCTTGGACCCGCCGGCCACGTTCAGCCCGCGGTAGCAGGCGATGATCGCGGCGATCAGCCCGAACACGAACGCCTTGAACATGCTGACGAAGAGCTCGGGGATGCCGGTGAACAGCGGGATGCTCGCGACGTAGGCACCGGGCGTGACGCCCTGGAGGTAGACCGAGAAGAAGTAGCCACCGACGAGCCCGCCGGCGCAGATCAGGATGTTCAGGACGAGCGACACCAGGACCGCCGCGACCATGCGCGGCACCACCAGGCGCTGGATCGGATCGATCCCGAGGACCTGCATGGCGGCGATCTCCTCGCGGATGGTCCGGGCGGCCAGGTCGGCGCACATCGCCGTCCCCCCGGCGCCCGCGACCACCACCACCGTCACGAAGGGACCGATCTGCTGGACCGAGGCGATCCCGGCGATCCCGCCCGCGAGGTCCAGGGCACCGAGGTCCTTGAGGAGCAGGTTCACCTCGAAGATCACCAGGAGGGTGAAGCCCAGCATCACCAGCAGGGTGGGTACGAGCGAGACCCTCGCGATGAACCACGCCTGCTGGATAGCCTCGCGCCACGAGAAGCGGCGGGTGAACATGATGACGAGTGCGTCGAGCGACATCGCGAGGACGTCTCCGAGCGCGCGGGTCGGCTTCGCCGCCAGCTCCAGGCCACTCGCCATCGGTTGCTCGCCCCCGTGCTCCTGCCGCAGCCCAGACTGCAGACTTTTGAACCTAGATTAAGGTAAGTTGACTTATGGAAAGGTAGGACGGCTCGCTGCGGTGTGTCAAGCGTCACCGCTCGAACGAGAGTGAGGAACGAGATGGACCTGGGCCTGAAGGAAGCGCGCGTCCTCGTCACCGGCGGGGCGTCCAACATCGGTCGCGGCATCGTGCACGGCTTCGCGGCCGAGGGAAGCCGCATCGTGATCGCCGACATCGACGAGGACCAGGCCGAGCGCGTGAAGACCGAGGCACTGGCCCGCGGTGCTGCGGCCGTCGAGGTCGTCGCCGGCGACCTGACCCGCGAGGGGGAAGCGCAGCGTGCGGTCGACGCAGCCGTCAGCTCGTGGGGCGGCCTCGATGCGTTGGTGAACAACGCCGGGTGGAGCACCCCGGGTTTCGTCGCCAAGAACCGCGACCGCGACAACTGGCAGCGCACGGTCGAGATCAACTTCTACACCGCCATCGCCGCGACCCAGGCCGCGCTGGACCCGATGCGGGAGCAGGGCAGCGGATCACTCGTGTTCGTCGCCAGCGAGGCAGCGTTCGGACAGATCCGGCAGGGCGTCTACGGCGCCACGAAGGCAGCCGTCGTCGCGTTCGCCCGTACGACGGCCCGCGAGCACGGCCGTCACGGCATCCGCTCCAACATCGTCTGCCCCGGCCTGGTGGTTCCCGAGGGTCCGGAGGCCGTCGGAGCCAACAGCCTGTGGTCGGTCGGCAAGGACAACGTCTTCACCGACGACCAGGCCCAGTACCTGCTGAAGGACACCCCCATGGGCAGCCTCACCACGGCCGAGGACGTCGCCAACGCCGTTCTCTGGCTCTCCTCGGCCCGCGCGGCCCGTCAGGTGACGGGGCAGCTGTTCAGCGTGAGCGGCGGCTACACGATGCCGTGAGCGCGCTCACGGCGCGAGCGCGGTGAACCGCCAGTCGAGAACGGGACGTTCCCGATCGGCGAGGACCTCGGCGCGGAGCTCGACGGTGCGCCAGTCCCCGGCGCCCGCCACGCGCTCCACCGTGAACCGGCTCGTGAGGGTGTCCCCCTCGTGCACCGGACCGACGTGGTCGCAGGAGTCCCACGCCAGGACCGTCGCCAGGCCCGGGAGCGCGCGGCACAGCTGCGCGGCGGCCACGGCGATCGTGTGACCGCCGTAGACCAGCCGCTGCCCGCTGACGTGCCGATCGTGGTGGGCAGCCGCGATGTTGAGCGTGAGCCGGGCGAGCTCAGGAGCGTTGGAGACCACGTCGCCGCTGGCGACCTCGAGCACCGTGCCGTCCGACGGCAGGTCGACCGGGGTGCCGCCGGCGACGTACGCGTCCCTGTCCCAGTCCGGCACCGGAAGCAGGTCCGTCCCGCCAGTGCCGGCACCGATGGCGTCGAGGTCGTCGGCACGTCCGGTGGGACCACCGCGGACCGGCAGCATCGCGCAGCGGTAGAAGTCCAGGACCGACCGGCCCTCCTGGTCCGACGTCACCATGTGGAGCGCCGCCAGCCCGGTCGCGGGCCGACCCTCGCGGCGGGAGTTCTCCTTGAGCCCCACCACCGTGGTCGTCGTCCGCAGCGTGTCACCGATCGCCGGCTGCCGCAGCAGCGCGAGCCGTCGGTAGAAGAGGTTCGCCCGCACCCGCTGGGTGGCCAGCGTCGACTGTCCGATGGCGACGTTCCAGACCAGGGAGGGTGCCGCGACCGCACCTCCGGCGACACGGCGAGCCAGGTCGTCGTCGAGCGCCAGCCGCCACCGGTCTCCGACGATCGACTGGTGCTGCGCAGCGCGCCCCTCGGTGAGGGTGCACCCGGGCGCCGTGTCGAAGACCCGGCCGACCTCGAGGTCGTCGAAGAAGGGGCCACCGACCTCGACCGCGCTCATCGGTCCCCTGCCTTGGCCAGCACCCGTCGGGCGTCCCGTGCCATCGCCTCGTCGACGAGCGCTCCGTCGAGGGCGATGGCGCCGGCGCCGGCGCCGTGAGCACCGTCCAGGGTCTCCATCACCTGCCGCGCGTGAGCGATCGCCGCCTCCGACGGCGTGAACCCCGCGTTGACGGCGTCCACCTGACGGGGATGGATCACCCACTTGCTGTCGAAGCCCAGCGCTGCCGCGTCGGCGACGACGCCGAGGAAGGCGTCGTCCACGGCCGTGCCGAGGAACGGGCCGTCGATCGCGTCGACCCCGGCCGCCCGGGCGTGCACGATGATCGCGTCCTGCACACCGCGCCACGCGCCCTGGCCGATCGTCCTGCTCCTGCCCAACGACGCGGCCAGGTCTGCGTAGCCGACGATCACAGCCGCCAGGCGACGGGGGCCGCTGACGATCTCCCGCAGGTCGGCGATCCCCGCCGCCGTCTCGACCAGCGCTTGCACCGCGACCCGTTCGTGTCGTCCGACCTCGGACTCGAGTCCGTCCAGCAACCTCTCCACGAAGGCGAGGTCGGCACGGGACTCGACCTTGGGCACGACGACGCCACCCACCTGAGGCAGCGCGGCGACCACCTCGAGGTCGCGGTGACACCAGGGCGACCCGATGGCGTTGACCCGGACCACGACAGAGGGCCGATCCTCGGGCCACGAAAAACCAGCGAGCTGTTCGCGCGCCACCGCCTTCTCCGCGGGCGCCACC
This sequence comes from Nocardioides stalactiti, assembly GCF_014180715.1. Lineage (GTDB taxonomy): Bacteria > Actinomycetota > Actinomycetes > Propionibacteriales > Nocardioidaceae > Nocardioides > Nocardioides stalactiti. The sequence continues at coordinate 43,188 of NZ_JACEFC010000025.1, forward strand.
GCGTCCTCCAGGTCGATGACCACCTCGTCCGCCCCCGAGGCGAGCGCCTTGGTCATGCGATGGGGATCCCCGGCGGGGACGCAGAGGACGGACCTCCGGCGCAGATTGACCTGTTGCATGTTTTGAATCTAGATTAAACTCAGTAGGACGGCAACACAGCCGCGCGATCTGTAGGGGAGCCCAGGACCATGGCAGTGCTCACGAGCGAGGAGCAGGAAGTCGTCGCACTCGTGCGGGACTGGATCGACCGCGACGTCAAGGGCAAGGTCCAGGAGCTCGAGCACGCGAACGAGTACCCCGAGAAGTGGATCGAGCAGATGAAGCAGCTCGGGATCTACGGGCTCGCGATCCCCGAGCCGTACGGCGAGGTCGCCGTCTCGATGCCCTGCTACGTGCAGGTCACCGCCGAGCTCGCGCGGGGCTGGATGAGCCTGGCCGGTGCGATGGGCGGCCACACCGTGGTGTCCAAGCTCATCGTCGCCTACGGCACCGAGGAGCAGAAGCAGACCTACCTCCCCCGGATGGCCACGGGCGAGCTGCGCGCCACGATGGCGCTCACCGAACCGGGCGGCGGGTCCGACCTCCAGGCGATGACGACCGTCGCCCGCAAGGACGGCGACGACTACGTCGTCAACGGCTCGAAGACGTGGATCAGCAACGCGCGCCGTTCCGGACTCATCGCCCTTTTGTGCAAGACGGACCCCCAGGCCACCCCCCGCCACAAGGGCGTCTCGATCCTCCTCGTCGAGCACGGGCCCGGATTGGCCGTCTCGCGCGACCTGCCCAAGCTCGGCTACAAGGGGGTCGAGAGCTGCGAGCTCGCCTTCGACGACTTCCGCACCCCCCGGTCCTCTCTGCTCGGCCCGACCGAGGGCGAGGGCTTCGCCCAGATGATGCGCGGCCTGGAGACCGGCCGCCTCCAGGTGGCGGCGCGAGCACTGGGGGTCGGCCAGGCCGCCTTCGACGACGCGCTCGCCTATGCCCAGGTCCGCGAGAGCTTCGGGAAGCCGATCTGGCAGCACCAGGCGATCGGCGGCTACCTCGCCGACATGGCGACCAAGCTCACCGCGGCACGACAGCTGATCCTGCACGCGGCCGAGAAGTACGAGTCGGGCGAGCGGTGCGACATGGAGGCCGGGATGGCGAAGCTCTACGCCTCCGAGGTCGGCATGGAGGTCGCCCTCAGCGCGGTGCGGATCCACGGCGGTTACGGCTACTCCACCGAGTACGACGTCGAGCGGTACTTCCGCGACGCTCCCCTGATGATCGTGGGCGAGGGGACCAACGAGATCCAGCGCAACGTCATCGCCGGCCAGCTGGTCAAGCGCGGCGGGCTGCGCTGAACCTCCTCCCCTGATTCGAAATGAACCGCCCTTAGAATCCGTTGCATGGCGAAGAAGTCGGGGAGCCCGATGCTTGCGACAGCAGATGACGAGAAGAACCTCGACAAGAAGTCGGCGCGCACGCGAGTGCGCATCCTCGACGCCGCCGCGCAGGTGCTGAGCGCCAAGGGCTATGCCGGCATGCGCCTCGGCGACGTCGCTGAGGTCGCCGAGGTCCAGGCGCCGGCGATCTACTACTACTTCTCCTCGCGCGAGGAGCTCATCGAAGAGGTCATGTGGGTCGGCCTCGCCGACATGCGCGCCTACCTCGCGACCGCCCTCGAGCAAGCTCCCGAGGACGCCGACGGTCTCGAACGCATCCTCATCGCCGTCGGTGCCCACCTGCGCCACGAGCTCGAGATCTCCGACTACGCGACGGCCGTGATCCGCAACGGGGGCCAGCTCCCGGACAAGATCCGCGAGCGCCAGCAGCAGGAGGAGAAGAAGTACGGCGCCGTCTGGCGCGAGCTCTTCCAGTCGGCCGCCAAAGCGGGCGAGATCCGCAGCGACCTCGACCCCTATGTCGCGCAGATGCTCGTCATGGGCACCGTCAACTGGACCGCCGAGTGGTGGCAGCCGGGGCGCGTCTCGATCGACCGCGTCGTCGCCAACGCCCAAGCCTTCGTCCGGAACGCCCTGGCCCCAACCGCCTGACCGGTCTGCCTCAGTGCCTCAGCCCATCGAGGTTGCGGCTTGAGGGGTGAACGACCCTGGCGGCGGCGTGATGCCGTTGACCCGGCACCACTCGCCCGGCGGACGCTGTGCCTTGCGCGGGATGCCGTTGGACGGCTCGAGCTGCAGCGGGATCGGCGGCAGCGGCGGGAGCTTGATGTCGGCCTCCGCAGCGA
>NZ_JACEFC010000250.1 GCF_014180715.1 Nocardioides stalactiti
CCGGCCGCCGCTGCGCGCCGACGCGGCCCGCGCGCTCGCTGCGGTCGCAGGGGTCCCGGTCGTCGCGGTCGACACGCCGTCGGGCGTCGACGTCGACACCGGCGAGATCGCCGGCCCGCACGTCACCGCCGACGTCACCGTCACGTTCGGCACCCACAAGATCGCCCACCTCGTCGACCCCGCCTCCCGCCACAGCGGTGCGATCCACCTCGTCGACATCGGCCTCGACCTCCCCGCGCCGGCGCTGGAGGCGCTCCAGCCCGCCGACGTCGCGGCGCTGCTCCCGCGACCCGACCCGCACGCCCACAAGTACTCCCGTGGCGTCGTGGGAGTGCGTGCGGGCTCCGCTGCGTACCCGGGCGCCGGGCTGCTCAGCGTCGCCGGAGCCGGCTGCGGGCTGGCCGGGATGGTCCGGTTCGTCGGCGACCCGACGGTCCAGGACCGGGTCCGCACGGCCCACCCGGAGGTCGTCGGCGCTGGCCGGGTGCAGGCCTGGGTCGTCGGTTCCGGCAGCGACACCGGCGCGCTGGAGGCGCTGCGCAGCGCGCTGTCCGACGACGTGCCGCTCGTGGTCGACGCCGACGCGCTCGAGCACGCCGACCTCGCCGAGGGCCGCCCGGCGGTGCTCACGCCCCACGCCGGCGAGCTCGCCGAGATGCTCGGGGTGGACCGTGAGGACGTCGAGGCACGCCCGCTCCACCACGTCCGGGTCGCGGCCGAGACGTTCGACGCGACCGTGCTGCTCAAGGGGCGGCACACCCTCGTCGCGTCGGCGGGGCGGCCGGTCCGGGTCACGACGACCGGCACACCCTGGCTCGCG
>NZ_JACEFC010000251.1 GCF_014180715.1 Nocardioides stalactiti
TCAACTGGAAGCTCGCCGCCGACGCCGACCACGGCGTCGCGCTCTCCCCTGCCGAGGCCTCGGCCACCAAGGTCTACGGCTCCGAGCTGGCCACCGAGGTCTATCGCAGCCTGATGGAGATCGTCGGGCCCCACGCCGGCGTCACCGGCACCTCCCCCGGCGCCGCGATCGCCGGGCGGCTCGAGCGGTTCTACCGCTCCTCGCTGGTGATGACGTTCGGCGGCGGCACCAACGAGATCCAGCGCGACATCATCGGCTACGTCGGGCTCGGCCTCCCGGCCGCGAAGCGCTGAGAACCGACGACAACAGAGGACATGGACTACTGACATGGATTTCTTGTTCACCCCTGAGCAGGACGAGGCCGCAGCGCTGACCGCGGAGATCCTCACCGACAAGGCGACCAACGAGCGGATGAAGGCCGTCGAGAAGGCGGGCGACCGCTTCGACCGCGACCTGTGGGCGACGCTCGGCGACGCCTTCGACTGGGCGGACCTCGGTCTCATCGAGCTCGCCCGCGTCCTCGTGGAGGTCGGCCGCAGGGTCGCGCCGGTCCCGCTCGCCGTGCACGCCGCGTGCGTCACGTTCCTGAGCCGTTCGGGCCAGCCGGCCGACCGGTCGCTGTATGCCGCGGCGGTCGCCGAGGAGCGCGACCACCTCCCGGCCGCACCGACCGTCACCGCGGGTGCCGACGGCACGCTCACCGGCACCAAGACCCTCGTCCGGGCCGGGGTCGCGGCCGACGCGCTGCTCGTCACCGCGACCGGGCCCGACGGCGTCGGCGTCTACCTGGTGGACCCGACGGCCACCGGTGTCG
>NZ_JACEFC010000252.1 GCF_014180715.1 Nocardioides stalactiti
AGCCCGGGTCCTCACGGACCCGGGCTTCACTGCGTCTATGCCCCCGCCGAGCCGCTTCGGGCGTGGTGGCAACGAGGAGTGGTCACTGGTTGGTGATGTCGCCGACGTCGTGGAAGAAGACGTCGTCGCCCGGGCCACCGTGGGAGACGTCGTTGCCGCCGGTCCCGTCGGTGGTGTCGAGCTGGTCGTCGCCGGCGTCGCCGTGGAGCGTGTCGGCCCCGGCCAGGGCGACGATGCTGTCGTTGCCCGCCCCGCCGCGCAGCAGGTTGTCGAACCCGTCGCCGACGATGTTGTCGTCGCCGGAGCCGCCCGTCGCCCGCTCGATCTGGTCGGCGCTGTCGTTCTCCTCGGGCGCGCCGTTGCCCAGCTGCCCGTTGTGGAGCTCGATCCGGGTCGCCGTCGCCCGCGACGCGTAGGAGATGGTGTCGGCACCGAGGCCGCCGGTGAACTCGTCGTTCGGGTCCGCGATCGCGCCTTGCAGGAAGACGTCGTCGCCGTCGCCACCGAGCACGACGTCCGGTCCGAGCCCGTCGGTGATCGTGTCGTTCCCGGCACTGCCACTGAGCACGTTCGCTCCGGCGGTCCCGATCAAGGTGTCCTTGCCGGCTCCTCCGCGCGCATTCTCGACCGCCACGACGGAGTCGGCCTCGCCGGCGGCTCCGTCGTCCACTCCGCCGACCAACGTCACCCGGACCGTGCCGGTCCGGTCGGCGTACGAGATCTCGTCGATGCCGGCC
>NZ_JACEFC010000253.1 GCF_014180715.1 Nocardioides stalactiti
CGTCGACGTCCGGCCGGCGGCCGCCGTGCGCGAACGACTGATGGAGTTCCTCGGCGGCGACCCGACCGGTCTGCCCGAGGCGTTGGCTGGCACGATCCCGCCGATCAACGAGATCCGGCCTGTCGTCCTGCCGCAGGTGCCGGAGATGACGCCGCACGACTTCGCCCGGGCGAGCGGGCCCGAGCCTTCGGTCCCCCTCCCGCCACCTCCCCCGCCTGTCGAGGCTCCGTCGGTTCCTCCGTCTACCGCCCCGTCTGTCGCCCCGTCGGTCGCCCCGTCTGCCGCCCCCGTGCCACCGCCGCCCGCCCCGGACCTCCCGGGGTCGGTCGCGGTCCCCGCTGAGGACCCGCCGATCCCGTCGGTCGCCGACCTCGTGGACATGCCGACCGAGGCTGGCATGCCCGTCTTCGGGGACGACGACGAGGAGGTGTCGTGGCTGCGGGCCCGGGCCACCCCGCCGCCTCCGCCGCCGCCGTTCGACGCGCCGCCGGAGCGCCCGCTCTTCGCGCCCGGTTCCGAGTCGTCCTCCGAGCGCCGCGCGCGGGTGCTCGTGCCCCCGCCCCCGAGCGGCGACGGTGCCGTCGCTGCCGCCGGCTACTGGCCGTGGGACACCGGCACGGGGACCCACGGCTCGGTCGACACGACCGCGGAGACCTCAGCCGTCCCGGGTCGCAGCTGGCTGCGGCTGGCCATGGTGGTCGCCGTCGCGCTCGC
>NZ_JACEFC010000254.1 GCF_014180715.1 Nocardioides stalactiti
CCGACGACAACGCCGCCAGGCGCCTGCCGAGCGCCGCGCAGCAGGCGATTCCGACAGGACGACCTCTACTAGACGGGGTGGCCGAAGGGTCGCTCCGGGGACGGAGTGACCATGACGCGAGCGGACCTCACGCACCTCTACTTCCTGCTCGACCGGAGCGGGTCGATGCAGTCGATCAAGGCGGACACCGAGGGCGGCTTCGCCGCCTTCATCGAGGAGCAGCGCGCGGCGGCCGGCGAGTGCCGGGTCACCCTCGCGCAGTTCGACAACGACTACGAGGTCGTCTACTCGGGCCGTCCGCTCGTCGACGTCCCGCCCCTCGACCTCCAGCCCCGCGGCTCGACCGCGCTCCTCGACGCGATGGGCCGGCTGATCACGGCGGCCGGCGCCGAGCTCGCCGCCCGGCCCGAGGACGAGCGGCCCGGCACCGTCATCGTCGCGATCATGACCGATGGCTACGAGAACGCCAGCCAGGAGTGGACCCACCCGGCGATCAAGGCGCTGGTCGAGCAGCAGACCAGCGACTACGCCTGGCAGTTCCTCTACATGGGCGCCGACCAGGACGCGATCGAGGTCGGGGCGTCGCTCGGCGTCGCCGCCGGCGCGTCGGTGACCTACGGCCGCGGCAAGACCAAGGACGCGATGGCGCTGAACTCCCAGAAGCTGGCCCGGATGCGTTCGGCGCGCGCCGTCCACTTCGCCCC
>NZ_JACEFC010000255.1 GCF_014180715.1 Nocardioides stalactiti
CGCGCTCGACGGTCCACCCCTACACGTTCGGCAGCGACATCCTCCGGCTCGAGGACTGGCGCCGGGGTGCGGAGACCGACCTGCCCGGCAAGGAGCTGCTCGAGATCGTCGAGCGCGGCCGCCTCTGGCTCAACCTGGTCGGCGTCAACCTCCAGGACGCGGAGGTGGGCCGCCTCGTGGACGAGCTGTACGACGAGGTCCGCAGCCTGGTGCCCGGCTTCGAGCCGGTCAAGGTGTCGGCATCGCTGCTCATCTCCTCGCCGGAGGCGATGGTCTACTACCACGCCGACAACCAGCCGAACCTGCTCTGGCACGTTCGCGGCCGCAAGCGCGCCTACGCCTACCCGCTCTCGGAGCGGTTCGTCAGCCAGCGCGACCTGGAGCGGATGGTGGCGGGGGAGACCGACGAGGAGCTGCCCTACGACCCCGAGTACGACGACCACGCCGAGGCGCTCGACCTCGAGCCCGGTCAGGTGGCCTGGTGGCCGCAGAACAGCCCGCACCGGGTCACCAACCTCGAGGGCATGAACGTCTCGCTCTCCACGGAGCACTGGACCGCGGACTCCACGCGGCGCGAGCACCTGTGGACCGCGAACTACTACCTGCGCAGCCGGCTCGGCCGCGTCCCCCGGTCGACCCGCGAGCGCGGGGTCGTCCCGGCGGCCAAGGTCGCAGCGATGCGCCTG
>NZ_JACEFC010000256.1 GCF_014180715.1 Nocardioides stalactiti
CGACCTGGCCCTCCAGCTCCTCCACGAGGGCGCCCAGCCGCCGGCGGCGCTCGCCCTGTTCTCGCCGCTGGTCGACCCCACCCTGGAGCTCGCGGTCGAGCTCGAGAAGGTGCGCCGCGACCCGATGGCCTCGGTCGCGGTCGCGCAGCGGCTGCTCGACCTCTACTTCGGCGACGCCGACCGCGGGCTGCCGCGGCTGACCTTCTCCTTCGAGGACGCGGCGGCGTTCCCGCCCGTCCTGGTCCAGGCCGGCGGCCGGGAGCTCCTCATGGCCGACGCCCAGGAGCTCGCCCGCGCCTTGACCGACGCGGGCGGGCACTGCGAGCTGGAGATCTGGCCGGGCCAGATGCACGTGTTCCAGGCGCTCGCGCGGATCGTCCCCGAGGCCGAGCCGGCACTGCGGCGGGCGGCCGACTTCATCGTGACCGAGCTCGCCGCCGCCGAGCGGCGCGGCGACTTCCGCCTCCTGGAAGGGGCCTGAACATGAGCAAGCGGACCGATCACACCCACGCCGTCGTCACCGGCGCCGGCAGCGGCATCGGGCGGGCGTTCGCCCTCGAGCTGGCCCGCCGGGGCGGCCGGGTCGTGTGTGCCGACCTCGACGAGACGACGGCTAAGGAGACCGTCGTCGCGATCGAGAGCAAGGGCGGCGAGGCGATC
>NZ_JACEFC010000257.1 GCF_014180715.1 Nocardioides stalactiti
GTCGGCAGCGGCCTCGACCGGCGCGCCGAGGAGCGCGCGGGCGAACGCCTGCGGACCTCGGCCCGCGAGTCGTCGTACGGCGGGCTCGGCGAAGAGTCGGAAGGACGCGTACGCCGCCACCGGCGTGCCAGGGAGGCAGACCACCGGGACCCGTCGGTCCCCGACGGTGACGACACCGCAGCCCTGCGGACGGCCCGGCTTGACCGCGACCGGACCGAACCAGAAGTCCTCGTGGTCGCGGAAAGCCGCCTTCACCACGTCGTGGTCCCCGGCGGACACCCCGCCGGTCGTCACGATCAGGTCGGCTGCCTGCCCGACCCGCTCGATCAGCGCGACGAGCTGCTCCGGGTCGTCCGGGACCGGCGTGGTCCCGATGATCCCGGCGCCCGCTGCGACGACGGCCGCCACGATCGCGACCGAGTTGCTGTCGGGCACGTGACCGGGCAGGTCCGCGAGCGAGGCACCCGGTGCGACGAGCTCCGCACCGGTCGCGATCACCGCTACCCGTGGCCGCGGGTGCACCGACACCTCCGGCACGCCCACCGCCGCCAGCAGCGCGAGGTGCCGCGGCGCCAGGAGGGTGCCGGCGGCGACCGCGAGGTCTCCCGCCCGCAGGTCCTCGCCCGCGCGCCGGACGTGGCGACCGGCCGGC
>NZ_JACEFC010000258.1 GCF_014180715.1 Nocardioides stalactiti
CCGTCCCACCGCTGGTCCCCGGGCTCGCTGCGGCAGCGACGGCCCCGACGCGGGGTGGCAGCTCCGCCGTCGTCCTGCCGGTCGCGACCGGGCTGACGGCCCTGCCGACCGCACCGACCCCACCCGGCACACCCGCCGTACCCACCGCACCGATCACCACAGGCGCCACGAGCACCACAGGCGCGACGAGCACCACGGGCTCAACGGGCGCCACGGGCTCAACGGGCGCCACGGGCGCCACGGCGACCTCGGCCACCCCGACCGCCGCGCAGGCACCCGCCGCGCAGGCACCCGCCGCGCAAGCACCCGCCGCGCAGGCACCCGCCGCGCAAGCACCCGCCGCGCAAGCACCCGCCGCGCAGGCACCCGCCAGCCTCGCCCCGGAGGCGTCTCCCACGGACGTCCCGGAGTCCGACATCCACATCCGCACGGCCGACGCGGCGACGGTCCGGCCGGGCGACCGGGCGCCCGAGCCGGCCGCACCTCAGCAGGCCGCAGCGCCGCAGACCGCCCCGCCGCAGGGCGCTGCTCCGGCGGCGGCGCCCGCGACCCCGGCACCTGCCGGCCAGGACCGTCCGACGGTGC
>NZ_JACEFC010000259.1 GCF_014180715.1 Nocardioides stalactiti
CCCTCCCCGCGGACCCACCTCGCGGTCGACCGCCTCGGCGACGGCCGTCGCGAGCAGGTCGCCGAGCGGCCGGGTGAGGCCGAGCAGACGCCGCTCCTTGTGGCCCAGGACCATGCCGCGCAGGGTGGCGTCGTACGGTCCCGCGGCGTACGGCGGCACCAGGCCAGCCGGCGCCGGGGTCGGCCAGGCCGTGGTCGCAGCGGTCGGGAGCTCCGCTCGGCACGAGGCGCAGAGCACCCGGCCGGGGGCGGCACAGCCCACGCACGCACCGCCGAGCAGCAGGTCGGCGGCGGCGTCGCACAGGGTGTCGAGCAGGGTCGGGACGAGGGACACCCGCCGATGTCACCACGACGTCCCCACGACGGCCACCCGGCCGCGTGGACCTGTGGAGACCGGTCAGCCGGCGTAGTCGACGGCGCGCGCCCGCACCGTCGGGAGGCGCTCGCCGGTGCGGATGTCGACGAGGGCGTCACCCGAGACGGCATAGATCGGCGTCTCCGCGTAGGGCTCGCCCGCGAGCCCGACGACCCGGCCC
>NZ_JACEFC010000026.1 GCF_014180715.1 Nocardioides stalactiti
CACCTCGGTGTCGGCGGCCGCCCGCAGGTACGCGGGATCGATGAGCGGGGCCGCCGTCGGGTCGGCCGAGGCGAGCCGCACGGTGCCGCGGCTCTCGGGATAGATGAGCGTCGGGAAGACGCTCACACCCGGCTTGGTCGTCGGCGGCCGGACCGCCTTGGCACCGTCCTGGTTGGGGAACGGATAGATCCAGTAGAGCTGGAGGATCTGGAGGTCCGGGATCGCACCCGCCCGCGAGGAGCGCACGAAGCCGGTGGTCTCGAACTGCGACCCGCTCGCCCATCCGGTACGACGGAACCGGGCCTGCGCGAGCCCCCGCAGGAAGTACGACGGCGTCGCCCTCCGGAGCGCCGAGTCCATGCGGAACGAGATCGGCACGAACAGGTGGTCGTGCAGGTTCTCCCCCACCGGGAGGTCGGAGCGGACCTCGATCCCGTGCTCACGCAGGTGGGCGGCCGGTCCGATGCCGGAGAGCATGAGCAGCTTCGGGGAGTCGAAGGCGCCGGCGGACAGCACCACCTCGCGGTCGGCGTGGATGGTCTGCACCTCACCATCGGCGCCGACCACCTCGACAGCGGTCGCGCGGCCGTTGTCGACGACCACCCGGGTCGCCCGCGCCTTCGTGAGGACGACCAGGTTGTCCAGCGGGTCGGTGCGCAGGTAGGCGCGGGCCGCCGAGGACCGGGCTCCCTGGTCGGCGCTGATCTGGATGATCCCGACGCCCTCCTGGTCCGCCCCGTTGTAGTCGTCGATCACCGGGATGCCGAGGCGGTCCGGCACCTTCTCCAGGTAGGCCTCGGTCGCGCCCGTGAGGTCGCGCTGGCGTCGTACCTTGATCGGGCCGCCGGCACCGCGGACGTCGCTCGCCCCGCCCTCCCAGTCCTCCATCCGTCGGAACGACGGGAGCACGTCGTCGTAGGACCAGCCGTCGGCACCGTCGGCCGCCCAGTCGTCGAAGTTCTTGCGGTTGCCGCGGACGAAGAGCATGCCGTTGATCGAGCTGGACCCGCCGACGACCTTGCCGCGGGTCATCGGGATCACCCGGTCGAGCGCGCTGGCCTGGGGGACGGACTTGTAGCCCCAGTCGACGAGCTTCTTGAGCTGCGGCGAGGCGAGCAGCACCGCGACCGCGCCGGGGATCTCGATGAGGCTGCGGACCGCCCGGCTGGTCTCGGGCCCACCCGCCTCGAGGACGATGACGCTGGCCCCGCTCTCGGCGAGCCGGCGCGCCACCGCGCACCCCGCACTGCCTGCACCGACGACGACGTAGTCCGCTCGCACGAGGCGATACTAGAACAAGTTCTAGGCCCGAGCTCTCAGCCGGCGTGGAGGACGAACACGCCCGCGCAGTGGGCGGCGAACCCCGCCGCCGTGAAGCAGTGGAAGATCTCGTGGAACCCGAACCAGGTCGGCCACGGGTCGGGGGCCTTGCGGGCGTAGACGACGGCGCCGGCCGAGTACAGGAGGCCGCCGAGAGCCAGCAGCGCCAGCGCGAGCGGCGCCCCCGCACCGATGAGCTGGGGCGCGAAGCCGATCGCCACCCATCCGAGCGCGAGGTAGGACCCCGTGCTCGCCCAGCGCGGCGCGTGCGGGAACCCGATCCGGAAGGTCGCCCCGACGAAAGCGCCTGCCCACGCCAGCACCAGCATCGTCACGGCGGCGCCACCCGAGAGGAGCAGCACGGCGAACGGCGTGTAGGAGCCGGCGATGAGGACGTAGATGTTCGCGTGGTCGAAGCGCTGCAGCCAGACCCCGGCCGCGCCCGCCCACGGGTGCAGGTTGTAGAGCGCGGAGACCGCGAAGAGCAGCAGCGAGGAGACCGCGAAGACAGCCGTGGCCAACCGCTCGACGCCAGCCTCGGCGGCCGACACCAGGAGGACCCCGATGACGACCACCAGCGGCGTCAGGCCCGCGTGGACCCAGCCCCGGGTCCGCGGCCGCAGCACGGCGACGACATCGGCGACCAGGTCCGACGCGGCGTCGCGGACGGCGTCGCCCAGCTGCTCGAGCCGGTCGGGGACCCAGCCGAGGGCGTCCGAGACCGAGGTGTCGGTGACGTGTGGTGTCGCCATGGCCGCCTCCCCCCAGGTTCGCGTCGTACCCCTCAGGATCGGCGCGGGCAGGCGCAACTTGAGCGACCCGGCGAGGCCCTCAGCCGGTGCGTGAGCTCCAGGCGTCGTACAGGCGGAGGTAGGACTCAGGGTCCTCCATCATCAGCGCGTGCCGGCGGTCGTCGAGGACGTGGCCCTCCCAGTCCGGGCGCGCCGCGAGCACCGAGCGAAGGACGCGAGCAGGCACGAGCGCGTCCTGGCTGCCGCCGAGCATCAGCGTCGGGGCGTCGACGGCACGCACCGCCGCCCAGACCCGACGCGGGTCGACCCACAGCCCCGCGATGGAACGGGTCGCCGACAGCAGGGCACGCCGCCGGTCGACCCCCTCGACCTCCCGGCCGAAGTCGGCCGCCAGCAGGTCGAGCATCGCCCGGTCGACGCCCTCGGGGTCGCCGTAGATGAGCTTGAGCATCGAGCGGCGTCGCCGCCGTGCCAGGTCGGGGCCGGCCAGCCCGACCGCCCCCAACGAGAGCGCGGTGACCGACGACAGGGCGATCGGCGACATCGTGCCGATCGTCGCGCGGCTCGGGGCGAGGAAGCCGACCGGCGAGCGTGGGGGCAGCGCCGGCGACACCAGCACGAGCTGGTCGACGCGGTCCGGGTGGGCGGCCGCGACGAGCGTCCCGATAAGGCCGCCCATGGAGTTCCCGTGGAGGGCGAAGGTGTCCCACCCGAGCGTGTCGGCGACCTCGACGACGAACGCGACGTAGCCGTCGATGGTGAGCGGGTCGTCGTCGGTGTTGGGCGTGCGGCCGAAGCCCGGAAGGTCCACCGCCACCACGGGGCCGTGGGCGGCCAGGCCCGCGATGACCTCGACCCAGGTGACCGAGGAGCCCGCGAGCCCGTGGACGAGCAGCTGCGGCACCTCCCCCGTCGTACGACGGCTCGCGGCGCGCAGCACCCGCACCCGCCGACCACCCACCTCGATCGAGCCGTCGGTCACCGACGGCCAGCTCTCCAGCTGGTCGCTCACCTCGAGCACAGTGCCCCCCTCACGCCGCGAAACCGATCGCCCGCAGCATGGCAGACCGCAGGTCAGCGGCCGCGGAACTCCGGCTTCTCGCGGGCGAGGAACGCCGCCACGGCGCCGCCGTGGTCCTGGCTACGGCCGACCCGGGCCTGGCCGACGGCCTCCTCGAGCAGGGTCTCCTCCAGGGTGCGGTCCAGGCCGACGGCGAGGAGCCGCTTGGACTCCGCGTAGGCCAGCGTCGGCCCGGCGGCGAGACGCTGCGCAAGGGCGAGGGCGCTCGCCCGCACGTCCTCGCTCGGCACGACCTCACCGGCGATGCCCCAGCCGACCGCCTCCTCGGGCGTGAAGCTGCGGCCGAGCAGGACCAACTCGCGCGCCCGCGCGTCGCCGACCGCGCGCGGCAGCGTCGCCGCCAGTCCCGAGTCGCAGGTGAGCCCGATCGCGGAGAACGCCGTGCCGAGCGTGGCGCCGGCCGCGAAGACCCTGAGGTCGCAGGCCAGCGCAAAGCCGAGCCCTGCCCCCACGCAGGTGCCGTTGACCGCCGCCACGACCGGCTTGGGCATCGTCGCGAGGCCGAGCACGATCGGCGCGTAGTGCAGCGCGACCGTCTCGAAGGCGGTCTCGGCGTCGGCCTCCAGCGCGGCCGCGTGCTCCCCGAGGTCCTGGCCGACGCAGAACGACCGGCCCGCCCCGGTGAGGACGACGGCCCGCACGTCGGGATCCGCCCCCACCTCGCCGAGGGCGGCGACCAGCGCCTCCTTGACCTCCACGGTCAGCGCGTTGTGGCGGTCGGGCCGGTTCAGGGTCACGGTCGCCACCGCGTCCGATCGTTCGACGGTCACCGGTGCGTCGGTCATGGCTGCCTCCAGGAGGGTGGGAATCTGGGCGGGTGGACGAGGAGCGGACGGCGCCGGCGCGACGCGGGCGGCCGGGCTACGACCAGGCGACGGTGCTGCGCCGGGCGATCGAGCTCTTCAACCAGCGTGGGTACGACGGCACCAGCGTGGGTGACCTGGCGAACGACCTGGGGCTGTCCAAGTCGGCGATCTATCACCACGTCCCGAGCAAGGAGCACCTGCTCCAGCAGGCCCTCGACGAGGCCCTCGGCGCTCTGACGGCCGCGATCGACCGGATCGAGGCGGCCGACCTGAGCGCGGTCGAGCGGCTGCGGACCACGGTCCGGAGCAGTGTCGTGATCCTGGTCGAGCACCTGCCGGCCGTCACCCTGCTGCTGCGGGTCCACGGCAACAGTGCCGCCGAGCAGGAGGCCCTTGCTCGCCGCCGCGGGCTCGACGACCGGCTGGCGGCGATGGTCCGGGCCGCGGTCGCCGACGGCGACCTGCGCGCCGACATCGAGCCCGACGTGCTCAGCCGGCTGCTGTTCGGGATGGTCAACTCGCTCGTCGAGTGGGTCCGGCCCGGCCACGACGAGAGCGCCGAGCACCTCGCCGACGCGGTGACAGCGCTGGCGTTCGACGGGCTTCTCATGAGGCCGGGTCCGCCGGCTCCCGCCGTCGCGAGCGGGCACAAGCGGGTGTGAGGGCAAGGCGCGGTCGCGACGTCGTACTTGCTCGTCCATCGAGCGGCCGCAACGCCGCCATCGCGCCCGAATGCGCCCGCGCAGCAGGCGGGAGCGGGCGGACCCGGCCTCAGACATCGAAGTCGACCGTCACCCGATCACTGACGGGCACCGTCTGGCAGGTCAGGACGAACCCCTGGGCGACCTCGCCCGGTTCGAGGGCGTAGTTGCGCACCATCTCGACCTCCCCGTCGACGACCCTCGCCCGGCAGGTGCCGCACACCCCGCCCTTGCACGCGAACGGCAGGTCGCTGCGGGTCTCCTGAACGGCGTCGAGGATCCGGCGGTCGCGCGGCACGTGCGTCGTCGTACGCCGTCCGTCGAGGAGGACGTCCACCGCACTGGTCACCCCCTCGACGACCCGGTCGGCATGCCGCAGCGGAGGCGGGGGCTCGTCGACGTAGAAGTGCTCGACGTGGACCCGGTCCCCCGGCACGCCGAGGTCGGCGAGGACCGCCCGCGCGTCGGCCAGCATCCCGAACGGCCCGCACAGCCACACGTGGTCGACGTCGACCGGGACGATGCTGGTGAGCAGCGCCCGCAGCCGCTCCGCGTCGAGGCGGCCGGTGAACAGGTCGACGTCGCGCGGCTCGCGGGAGAGCACGTGGACGAGCTCCAACCGGGCCGGGTGCACGTCCTTGAGGTCGGCGAGGTCCTCGGCGAACATCACCGACGTCGTCGTCCGGTTGCCGTAGACCAGGCTGACCCGGCTCGCCGGGTGCCGCAGCACGGAGGTGGCGATCGACAGCATCGGGGTGATCCCCGAGCCGGCGGCGATGCAGAGATGGCGCTCACCCGCCTCGGGATCGGCGCGGAAGCTGCCCGTCGGTGGGGCGACCTCGACCAGGTCGCCGGGACGCAGGTCGCGGACCAGCCACCGGGAGAAGAGGCCGTCGGGGACCTCGCGCACCCCGATGCGGAGCGGTGCTCCGGCAGCCGCGCAGATCGAGTAGTGGCGACGGTGCTCGACGCCGTCGACGACCCGTCGCACCAGCACCGCCTGACCGGGCACGAACGCGAACGCGCCCTCCAGGTCGGGCGGTACGACGAACGTCACCGCGGCGGCGTCGTCGGTCAGCCGGTCGACCCGCGCCACGGTCAGCGGGTGGAACGTCGTGCGGGGCGGCGCCACAGGAACGGCCGTCACTCAGATCTCCTTGACGTGCTCGAACGGCTCGCCGCAGGCCGCGCAGCGATAGAGCGCGGTGCAGGCGGTGGGGCCGAACTCGGAGGTCAGGTCGACCTCGGGGCCGCCGCAGCGGGGGCAGGTCAGGCTGCGACGCGGCGGGCCGAGGCGCAGCGGCATCGGACCGCTCCTCCGCGGCGCGGGTCCGGGCGGCGACACCCCGGCCTCGACGAGCGCGGCGCGGCCCTGCTCGGTGATCCAGTCCGTCGTCCACGCCGGTTCGAGCGCGATCCGCACGCTGACGTCGTCGTACCCCTCGGCGCGGAGCCGCCGCACCAGGTCGGCACGCATCTCCGCGGTCGCGGGGCAACCGGAGTAGGTCGGCGTGATGGTGACGACCACCTCGCCGCTGTCGCCGACGTCGACCGACCGGAGCACGCCGAGGTCGGCGAGGGTGAGCATCGGCATCTCGGGGTCGACGACCGTCGCCGCGACCTCCGCGGCCGCCCTCACCACCGCCCCCGGGGATGGGCACGAGCGACGCTCTGCATCTCGGCGAGCAGGTCCGTGAGGTGCGGCGTGTGGCCGCCGAGGATGGCGGGCGGCCGGACGTCGGGGGCGGTCACGCCAGCGGCATCGAGCACGCGCCCGAGCACCTCCTCGGCCTGCGGGTCCTCCCCCAGCTCGCGGCGGTGCGCCCACACGGTGGCGAGCCCGGCCTCCAGCCGCCGGCGGGACTCCTCGGTGCCCCCGGCCAGGACGACGAACCAGCGCCCGGCGAAGTCCCGGTGGTAGGTCAGCTCCTTGACCCCGCGCGCAGCGATCCCGCGCAGCGCACGATCCGGGTGGTCCGACAGCCGCTCGAACAGGGCGAGCCGGTGGGTGGCGAAGACGAGCACCCGGCAGACGGTCTCGGCGAAGTCCCCGTTGGGCAGCTCGACCAGCGTCGCGTTGCGGAAGTCGCCGGCGTCACGGAAGAACGCCAGCGCATCCTCGGCCGGCACCGGCGACCCCTCCGGGAGGTCGGGCACCAGTGCCGGGTCGGCGGCCGCGGCCCGGGCGAGGAGGAGCCGCGCCTGGCCGACGAGGTCGAGCGCGATGTTGGCCAGCGCCACGTCCTCCTCCAGGTCGGGCGCCCGGCTGCACCACTCCGAGAGCCGGTGCCCCAGGACGAGCGCGTCGTCCCCCAGCACCAGGCAGTACGACGCCAGCTCGACGGGATCGATCCCGTCCGGGACGGTGAGGTCCATCCCCGCGAGCGGGTCGTCGTGGGCCGCCTCGCCGAACGCCCAGTGGGCGTCGTCGACGAGCAGGCCGGCGTACGCGTTGTCGTCCATCAGTCGCCCTCACCCCTCCGTCACATGTGGGGAACGTCGTCGGGGATGTCGTAGAAGGTCGGGTGCCGATAGACCTTGTCGCCGCTCGGCGCGAAGAGCGGGTCCTTCTCGTCGGGGCTGGACGCGGTGATCGCGTCGGAGCGGACCACCCAGATGCTCACGCCCTCGCTGCGACGGGTGTAGACGTCGCGGGCGTGCCGCAGGGCCAGGGCGTCGTCGGGCGCGTGCAGCGAGCCGACGTGGACGTGGTTGAGTCCCCGCTTGCTGCGGACGAAGACCTCGTAGAGGGGCCACTCACTGCGGGTCATCGGGCTGCTCCTCGTGGTTCCTGGGGTTCCCGAGGCTCACGGGCAGCGAAGGCGGTCGCCGCCTCGCGGACCCACGCCCCGTCGTCGTGGGCCTGCTTGCGGTGGGCGATCCGCTCGGTCGCACACGGACCGCCGCCCTTGACCACCCGCCAGAACTCGTCCCAGTCGAGGTCGTTGCCGGGCAGCGTCACCCCGAGCGCCGCCGCCTGGGGTGCGGTCATCTCGATGAAGCGGGCGCGGAGCTCGTCGTTGGTGTGGCGCTTGATGCCCCACTCCATCGACTGCTGGGTGTTGGGCGAGTCGGCGTCCGGGGGGCCGAACATCATCAGTGCCGGCCTCCAGAACCGGTCGACCGACTCCTGCACCATCGCCCGCTGCTCGTCGGTGCCGCGCATCATCGTCGCGAGCAGCTCGAAGCCCTGACGCTGGTGGAAGGACTCCTCCTTGCAGATCCGGATCATCGCCCGGCCGTAGGGGCCGTAGGAGGTCCGGCAGAGCGGCACCTGGTTGCAGATCGCGGCTCCGTCGACGAGCCAGCCGATGGTGCCGACGTCGGCGTACGACAGCGTCGGGTAGTTGAAGATCGAGGAGTACTTCTGGGCGCCGCTGATGAGCTGCTCGGTGAGGTCCTGCCGCGACACCCCGAGCGTCTCGCACGCCGAGTAGAGGTAGAGCCCGTGCCCGGCCTCGTCCTGCACCTTCGCCAGCAGGATCGCCTTGCGACGCAGCGACGGGGCCCGGGTGATCCAGGCGCCCTCGGGCTGCATCCCGATGATCTCGGAGTGCGCGTGCTGGGCGACCTGCCGCACCACGGTGCGCCGGTAGCCCTCGGGCATCCAGTCGCGCGGCTCGATCCGGTCGCCCGCGGCGATGGTCGCCGCGAAGCCTGCCGCGAGGTCCGCCTCGACCGCCGTCACGAGAGGATCTCCTTCGATTTACTGACCGTTCGTTAGGTAATACTGTGACACAGGCCACTACCCCGCACAATCAACGGGACGCGGCCCGAGCACGAGAGGGAGCTGACATGGAGCGCATCGGAGTGGTGGGCGGCGGCCTGATGGGGGCGGGCATCGCCGAGGTCTGCGCCCGCGCGGGCCGCGACGTCGTGGTCGCGGAGGCCAACGAACCGGCCGCGGAGGCCGCGCGGGCCCGGATCGAGAAGTCGCTGCGACGAGCGGCCGAGCGCGGCAAGCTCGACGACCCCGAGGCCGTGCTGGCTCGGATCCGGTTCGTCGCCGACCTCGAGGAGGTCGCCGACCGCGACCTCGTCATCGAGGCGATCGTCGAGGCGGAGGACGCGAAGGTCGACCTCTTCGCCCGGCTCGACAAGATCGTCCAGCCCGGCGCGATCCTGGCCTCCAACACCTCCTCGATCCCGATCATGAAGCTGGCGGTCGCGACCCAGCGGCCGCAGCAGGTGCTCGGCATCCACTTCTTCAACCCGGTCCCGGTGCTCAAGCTGGTCGAGCTGGTGCCGAGCCTGCTGACGTCGGACGAGACGACCGCCCGTTCGCGGGCCTTCGTCGAGGAGGGCCTGGGCAAGCAGGCGATCCTCTGCCAGGACCGGGCCGGCTTCGTGGTCAACGCGCTGCTGATCCCGTTCATCCTGTCGGCGATCCGGATGATGGAGTCGGGCTTCGCGACCGCCGAGGACATCGACCACGGACTGGTCCTCGGGGCGGCCCACCCGCAGGGCCCGCTCGCGCTGGCCGACCTGATCGGGCTCGACACGACCAAGGCGGTCGCCGAGTCCCTCTACGAGGAGTTCAAGGAGCCGCTCTACGCTCCCCCGCCACTGCTGCAGCGGATGGTCTCCGCCGGCCTGCTCGGCCGCAAGACCGGCCGCGGCTTCTACACCTACTCCTAGGCCGAGGGACGCTCGACCGTCTCGGCGAGGCGCTGCGGCGCCTGGAGGCAGAACGAGTCGGTGAGCAGCTCGGCCAGCTCACCCCAGTCGGTGTCGTCGTCCACCAGCATCCCGACGACGTTGCCGCCCCACTCGCTCTTGAAGTACGGCGCTCCGAGGTGCTGGAACGCCATCACCTCGTCGGGCTCGGCCCGGAAGGTGATCCGGTAGAGCTGGTCCTCCCCGCCGAACAGGTGGCACACCGTCGCCTGGCCCACCCGCCAGCGGACGCCGACCCACGCGGTCTCCTCGTTGCACTCCGGGAAGACCTCCATCACCGAGCGAAGTCGGTCGACCCACGCCAGGGGCACCTCGGGACGATCAGCCACGTCCCGAAATCTGCCACACCTCACCGACACCCCCGACGAACCCGCAGGGTTCGGTCGACGAACCCGCAGCGTTCGGTCGGCGAACCCGCAGCGTTCGGTCGAGGAACCCGGCGGGTTCGAGGGCCAAAGCGTGCAAGTCCGGCGACCGAAGTGTGCGGGTTCGAGGGCCAAAGCGTGCAAGTTCGGCGACCGAAGTGTGCGGGTTCGTCAGGGCTTGAGGTCGCCGACGGCCTGCGGCTCGTCGAGGAAGTAGGAGTCGAGGAGGCGCTGGGACACCCGGTCGCCCCAGGCGAGGAGACGGCGCCGGCCCCACGCCGTACGACCGAGGACGCGGTAGCGGACGGTGTTGAGCACGACCAGGTAGACGTGCGCCCAGGGCGGGCGGAGCGGCAGCCCGAGGTCGCGCATGCTCAACGGCCCGAGGAACGTCGTCAGCATGCTGAGCAGGCGCTCCCTCTCGTACGACGCCCGCAGCCCCTGCAGGGCCCGCGGCCAGCCGGGATAGTGGCGCTCCCGCTGCGCGGCGACGATCGCCTGCGCGAGCTGGGGACCGGCTTCGGAGATGTCCGCCTGGGCCAGCAGCACGTGGTAGGCCTGCCGGTGCCGCTCCCCCTCGGTGTCGACGAGGAACTCCTCGTCCACGCCCATCAGCCACCCGACGTACTTCCACAGGTGCAGGACGGCCCGCGACTCCCGCCGCGTCACCCGCACGCCGAGGCCGCGCGAGCCGAGGAGGAGCACGCCGTCGAAGAGCATCAGGGTCGACGCCTGGTCGGCCTGGTTGATCGGGAGGCCCCATCGCTCGGAGTCCCAGGTGTCCTCGAACGCCGCGTTGACGAGCGCGTGCATGGCCCGCACGTGGACGGTCAGCCGCCACGCCTCGCCGCCCGGACCGCCGTCGACGGGCGGCCGCAGCGCGTCGGGCCGGGTGAGGGCCACGACCCACGTCTGGGTCTCGCCGAGGCGACGCCGGGTGCTGTCACCGACCAGGCCGCCCGTGGCGAGGAGCAGGTCGGGCGGCCCGCCGAAGCGGTAGCCGCCGATGAGCGAGAGCTGGGTGAGGACGTCGGCGGCGTTCATCCCCAGACGCCGTGTCGCCAGGGCCCCCTCGGCCACCAGGTCCCAGTCGACCCAGTCCGGGGTCGCCGAGACCTCGGCGAAGAACGAGCTCAGCGCCTCCGGCGGGTCCGGTACGGCGTCCAGCCCGCCCTCGAGCGCGGACCTGAGCTGCTGCATCGAGACCCGTCCCGGCTGCCCTGCTCGCATCCGGATCGCGTGGGCGAGGGCCGCACCGGGCTCGTCGCGCTCGCCGAACGCCTGCCCGATCCGCGCCATCAGGTCCTCGTCGACCCGCTTGACGCGCCCCATCAACCGCAGCGGCGCGCCCAGCCGCACGCCGCGCGCCTCCGCCTCGCGGTAGCGCTGCGGGAAGGCACCCCGCGGAGGGTCCTCGACCCGTTGTGCTGTCATGCCTCATTGTGACGCGAGTATTTGCTCGCATACAATTCGCATCATGCGCAAGCAGCCCCGGCAGGAACGCTCCCGTCAGATGGTCGAGCGGATCGTGGCCGCAGGCCGCGAGGTCCTCGTCGAGCGGGGCTACGACGGGTTCTCCACCAACCACGTCGCGACCGCGGCCGGGATCAGCCCCGGCTCGCTCTACCAGTACTTCCCGAACAAGGCCGCGATCCTGGACGAGGTCGTCGACAGGTACGTCGCCGAGTCGGCCGAGCAGGTGACCTCGGCGATGTCCGACCGGATCACGGCGCTCGGCCCGGACCTGGTCCGGGACGTCGCCGACGCCCTCGTCGCCGTCCTCGAGGCCGACCGTGCGCTCCTGCGGGTCGTGGCCGAGGAGCTCCCCCTGGCGCGGTCGAGGGCGCGGCTCACCGCGCTCGAGCGCCAGGTCCGCGAGGTCAGCACCGCATATCTGGCTGCCCGCCCCGACCTGCACCGCCGACCACCGGCAGCCGCGGCCTGGGTGATGGTGCTGGCGATCGAGAACCTGGCCGTCCGCTGGGTCCTCGACCAGCCGGCCGCGGTCAGCCGCGACCAGCTGCTCGACGAGACCGTCGCTCTGGTGAGCGGCTACCTGGTCTCGTGACCGGTGAGGGCCATCCCGACGCCGAGCCCGATCATCGACGTACCGCCGACGGTGCCGAGCGCGCGGCCGCGCCGCGGTGAGCTGGCGAACCAGTCCCGAGCGCGCCCGGCGGCGAGCGCCCACACCGTGTCGCACACGAGGCCGAGGACGACGGCCAGGGTTCCGAGCACGAACATCTGGACCGGGACCGAGCTCCGGTCGGGGTCGACGAAGGGCGGCAGCAGCGCGGCGAAGATGAGGAAGCCCTTGGGGTTGCTCACGCCGACGACGAGGCCCTGACGGATCGCGGCGGCGCGCGTCAACGGCGTCCGCGGGGTCGATGTGTCGACCCGCAGGGCGTCGCGGTGCCGCAGCGCCTGGACGCCGAGCCACACCAGGTAGGCCGCGCCCAGCAGCTTGATGACCGTGAAGACGACGATCGACTCGGCGACGAGCGCGCCGAGCCCGACCGCCACCAGCGTCATCACCACGAAGAGGCCGAGGGTGTTGCCGAGCACGCTGGCGAGGGCGACCCTCTGGCCGTAGGACACGGCGCGACCGACGACGAAGACGACGCTCGGGCCGGGGATGACGATGAGGACCAGCGCCGCGACGCCGAAGCCGAGCAGCTGGTCCATCCCGACCATCAGTCGGAGCTCGCTCCCCCGGCGCCGCCGTCGGCAGCGCTCTCGGCGGTCGTGTCAGCCGGCTCCGGGTCGCCGAAGACACCGGCCTCGGCGTTGGCGCCGGTCTTCTTCAGGTGCTTGGTGAGGCTCCACCCGAGGATCGCCACAGCGAGGATGAGGGCGATGAAGATGATGAAGCCGATCGGGCCGGCGACGACGTCCTCGTCCTCCGGTGCGGCGAGGACGGCCAGGGTCAGGTCGGCGAGCATGGGCCCATCTTCCCACTCACGTCACGACGCCCGCGAAGAGGTCGTCCTCCGGCAGCTCGCTTGCGACGTGGCTGGTCACCAGCTCGTAGTCCTCGGTCGGCCACACCTTCTGCTGGAGCTCGCGCGGGATGGCGAACCAGAAGCCGTCGGGGTCGATCTGCGTCGCGTGCGCGAGCAGCGCCTGGTCACGCACCCCGAAGTACTCCGCGCACGGGACCCGCGTGGTCACCCGCTTCTCCCACTCCGGGTCGCGGCTCCAGTTCTCGAGCCGCTCGGTCCACGGTGACTCGAGGTCGTGCTCGAGCATGGCGTCGTGGAGCGCCTTGATCCGGGCGTAGCTGAAGGTGTGGTGGTAGTACAGCTTGCTGACCTGCCACGCCTCACCGAGCTCCGGGGCGTACGACGGGTCGCCCGCCTTCTCGAACGCGTAGACCGAGATCTCGTGGCACTTGATGTGGTCGGGGTGGGGGTAGCCGCCGTTCTCGTCGTACGTCGTCATCACCTGCGGCCGGAAGCTGCGGACCAGCCGGATCAGCGGCGCTGCGGCCTCGTCGAGGGGGACCAGTCCGAAGCAGCCGTCGGGCAGCGGGGGCTTGGGGTCGCCGTCGGGCCAGCCGGAGTCGACGAAGCCGAGCCAGTCCTGGGTGACGCCGAGGATGTCGCGAGCCCGCTCCATCTCCTGGCGGCGGATCTCGTGGATATTCTCGAGGATGCCGGGGCGGTCCATCTTGGGGTTGAGGATCGAGCCGCGCTCACCGCCCGTGCAGGTGACGACGTGCACGTCGACGCCCTCCGCGACGTAGCGGGCCGTCGACGCCGCCCCCTTGCTCGACTCGTCGTCGGGGTGCGCGTGCACGTGCATCAGCCGAAGGCCGGCGCGCCCGCCCCCCGCCTGGGTCTCCTCTGCCATGCGCGTCATCGTAGGAGTTCGGGCCATGCGAGCATGAACCGGTGAGCGCCCCGACCTCTTCCCTCGCCGAGCGATACGGCGCGCCGCCGCGCTGGCGGCGGCCGCTTCTCCTCACGCTGGTGGTCATCGTGGTCGGCGCGTTCGCCGCGCTCTGGACCTGGATCACGATCGAGCAGTCCGACCCGCCCGTGAGCTCCGAGCTGGTCACCTCCGAGATCACCGACGACCACTCGGCGTCCGCGGTCATCCGGATCACCTTCGGCGACGGCCCGGTCGATGCCCGGTGCACGGTGCGGGCGATCGCCCACGACAAGACCATCGTCGGCCTGGCGGCGTTCGTCCCGGACCCTGACGAGGGTCCCGACTACACCGTCGAGATCGCGACCGAACGTCGGGCGACCGCCGTGGAGAACGTCGGCTGCACCGCCGAGGGACAGCCCCGGCCCCGCTGAAATGCCCCCGAACGGGACCGAGTTGGTAAACTCGTTCTTCTGTCCGGCCTCGAGCCGGCGCCCGACCGGCCTGACGGGGGCGCCCGTGCGGGCGAGACGATCCGGACCACCCGCACGACCATGACCCGAAGTTCCGCATATCCGAACGTCCAGGAGTACCCGATGACGCAGACCGACCAGACGATCTGGCTGACCCAGGATGCCTACGACAAGCTCCACGCCGAGCTCGAGGACCTCAAGGGCCCCCAGCGCGCGGAGATCGTCGCGAAGATCAGTGCGGCGCGGGACGAGGGCGACCTGAAGGAGAACGGCGGCTACCACGCGGCCAAGGACGAGCAGGGCCGGATCGAGGCGCGCATCCGCCAGCTCGAGGACATGCTCCGCAAGGCCGAGGTCGGCGAGACCCCCGCCGACGACGGCGTCGTCGAGCCCGGCATGGTCGTCACCTACAAGTTCGAGGGCGACAGCGACGACGAGGCGGAGACCTTCCTGCTCGGTGCCCGCGAGATCGAGCCCGAGGGCCTCACCGTCTACTCGCCGCAGTCACCCCTCGGCGCGGCCATCTCCGGTCACAAGGTCGGCGAGACGGTCTCCTACGAGGCGCCCAACGGCAAGCAGCTCGAGGTCGTCATCCTCGACGCCAAGCCGTACGGCGTTTGATTGCGCGAGCGTGTGCTGACCTCCCTGGAGGCGCTCAGCCGCG
The DNA here is from genome assembly GCF_014180715.1 of Nocardioides stalactiti. Classification (GTDB taxonomy): domain Bacteria; phylum Actinomycetota; class Actinomycetes; order Propionibacteriales; family Nocardioidaceae; genus Nocardioides; species Nocardioides stalactiti. Next base: position 14,710 of record NZ_JACEFC010000026.1, read on the forward strand.
GTCGATGACCGTGTAGCCGTGCTCGTGGAGGCGCTCGATGAGCGCCGCTGCGTGCGGCTCGCCGCGCGTCTCCAGCTGGAGGTGCACGTCGACCTCGTCGAGCAGGAGGCTCGGCGAGATCCGCTCGTGCGCCACCTCGATGACGTTGGCGCCTGCCTCGCCGATCTGCGCGAGCAGACGCGCGAGACCGCCTGGTACGTCGGCGAGCGTCACCTGGAGATTGAGGTAGCGCCGCGCAGCCGCCATGCCGTGCCGGATCACCTTGCCGAGCAGCAGCGGGTCGATGTTGCCGCCCGAGAGGACCACGACGACCGGTCCCGCGAACCGGTGCGGCTCCACGCACAGCGCCGCGGCTGCGGCCGCGCCGGCCGGTTCGACGACGAGCTTCTCGCGCTCGGCCAGCGCCAGCAGGGCACGGGAGAGCGCCTCCTCGGAGACGGTGAGCATCTCGTCGACGTGCTGCTCGACGAGCCGGAACGTCAGCTCACCCGGCTGACCGACCGCGATGCCATCGGCCATCGTCGCCATCTGCGGCAGCCGGATCGGGTGGCCCTGGGCCAGTGACGGCGGGAAGGCCGCGGCCCCGGCCGCCTGCACCCCGACGACCCGCACGTCCGGGCGCAGCGCCTTGACCGCGACCGCGACGCCGGCGAGCAGCCCGCCGCCGCCGGTCGGGACCACCACGGTCGCCGCGTCGGGAAGCTGCTCGACGATCTCCAGGCCCAACGTGCCCTGGCCCGCGACGATGTCGGTGTTGTCGAACGGGTGGATGAGCACCGCGCCGGTCTCGGCCTCGAAGGCCCGCGCCTCCGCCAGCGCGTCCTCGAGCACGCCGTGGGCGAAGCGCACCTCGGCGCCGTACCCCTCCGTCGCCTTCACCTTGGGGATCGGTGCGCCGTCGGGCATGAAGACGGTCGCCGAGATGCCGTACTGCTGGGCCGCGAGCGCGACGCCCTGAGCGTGGTTGCCGGCGGACGCCGCGACCACGCCGCGGGCGCGTTCCTCGTCGGACAACCGGGCGATGCGGACGGCGGCACCGCGCACCTTGAACGAACCGGTGCGCTGCAGGTTCTCGCACTTGAGGTGCACCGCACGGCCGGCGAGCGCCGACAGCCAGCGCGACTCCAGCATCGGCGTCGGTACGGCGACGCTGTCGACGAGCGGCCGGGCCGCCTCGATGTCGGCGAGGGTCACCCCTGCGTCAGGACCGCGCTGGGGGTCAGGCATCGCTCGCTCCGTGGGGACCAGGATGGATGACGTCGTCCTCGAGCTCCTCGGCCGCCTCCGCGACCGGCATCTGGGCGAGCTCTGCCAGGTGGAGCACGACCGCGTTGGCGGCGGCTGCGAGCGGCACCGCGACGAGGGCGCCGACGACGCCCGCGACGAGGACGCCGCCGGCGATCGCGAGGATCACCCCGAGCGGGTGCAACGACACCCACCGACCGAGCAGGAACGGCTGCAGCACGTGTCCCTCGAGCTGCTGCACGCCGATGATCACCGCCAGCATGATGAGCGCGGTGACTGGGCCCTGGTCGACGAGCGCGACGAGCACGGCGACGATGCCGGCGATCGTCGCTCCGATCAACGGGATGAAGGCGCCGAGGAAGACGAGCACGCCGATGGCGAGCACGAACGGGACGTCGAGCACCGCGGCGCCGATCATCACCCCGGTGGCGTCGACCGCGGCGACGATGACCGTGGCCCGCACGAACTGGACGAGCGAGATCCAGGCGACGCGGCCCGAGCTGTCGACCCGCTCCCGCGCCACGCGCGGCGCCAGCCGGACGAGCCAGGACCAGATCCGGTCGCCGTCGGCGAGGAAGAAGTAGGTCGCGAACAGGGTGATGAAGAAGCCGGCCACGACGTGTCCGAGCGCGGCGCCGACCTCGGTGACCCGGCCGAGGATCTCTCCGTCCTGGGAGCGCTCGGTGATCATGTCCTGGGCGCTCTTGATCCAGTCGTTGATCTGGGAGTCGCTGGCGTTGACCGGCCCGTCCCGCAGCCAGCGGCGGATCTCGTCGAGGCCCTTCACCGTGGAGTCGGCCAGGTCGTTGGCGCCGGTCGCCACCTGCTGCCCGGCGAAGGTGAGCAGGGCGCCGACGGCGGCCATGCCACCGATCACGACGACGAGGGCAGCGAGCCCCTGGGGGACCTTGAGCCGGGTGAGCAGGTGGACGAGGGGCCAGGCCAGGGCACTGGCCAGCAGGGCGACCGCGAGCGGGATCGTGACGACCGCGAAGAAGCTGACCAGCCACATGAGCAGGTACGTCGCCGCCGCGATGACGAGCAGCCGCCAGGCCCACGCCGACGCCAGGTCGAGGCCCCACGGCACCTGGGCCCGGTCGAACCGTGACGGTCCGGTCGTGATCGGCGCCGGGCCACCGCGCCGCTCCTCGCGGACGATGGCCCACTGGTGGGCGAACCGCTGGAGGACGCTCTCGACGGTCTCCTCGCTCATGTCCCCGGCCTCACCGCCCTCGCCCGAGCGGCGCAGGCGGGGGAACCGGTGGCGCTGGCGGTGCTCGTCGAGCCCGTCCTCCGCGCCGTCCTCCGCGCCGTCCTCCGCGCTCTCGTCCGGGGGCCCCTGCTCAGTCACGTGGCCACCGTAGCGAGGGACCCGGCGAGCCGATAGGCGACATCGGGATGACTCCGGGCGAGCAGACCGACGGCCATCAGGAGGTAGTGCTCGTCGACCACGATCCGGGCCCGCTCGGGCAGCTGCCAGCCCTCGGGGTCGTCGGTCGTGACCAGTCCCCCGAGCACCCGCTCCGCGACCCCTGGCCGCCCGTGGCGCAGCACGCCGCCGCTGCCGACGAGCAGTGCGACCTCGCGCAGGTCGACGCCGCTGCGCTCGACGACCCGACCGTCCGCGGCGAGCACGACGCGCGACCGGCCGGCGTGGCGTCGTACGGCGGTCGCGGCCGCGTCGCGCGCGATCTGCTCGTCAGTGTCGTGCTCCGCCACCGTCGTCGGGAGGTACGACGCCGGCAGGCCGGCCGACTCGCGCATGCCGAGGTCGGCCTCGACGGTCCGGGTCGCCGCCATCGGCGCGACGACCTCGTGGGCGAGCTGCTCCTCGGAGCGCTCGGCGTCGAGGGTGACGACCGAGTAGACGTCGGTGGTCGCGCCGCCGATGTCGACCACGACGACGTCGCCGATCCCGGGCCGCTGCTCGTCGAGCCCGTGGGCGAGCAGCTCGACCCCGGCCAGGACGACGTCGGGCGTCGGGCCCTGGACCATCGCGGCCAGCTCGTCCGCCCGGTCCGAGAGGCCCTTGCCGGCGATGACGTGCTGCAGGAACTGGTCGCGCACGGCGTCGCGCGCGCCCTCGGGCGCGAGCACGCCGATCCGGGGCACCGCGTTGGCGGCCAGCACGTGCGGCTGCCCGGCCAGGACCGCGGCCACCTCGTCGTACGCCTCGACGTTGCCGGCGACGACGACCGGACCGTCGAACGCGGCGGCGACCGCGCGGGCGCCGTCGACGAGCGCCGCCCGGTTGCCGCCGTCGGTGCCGCCGGTGAGCAGGACCAGGTCGACCCCGTCGGCGGCGTCGCCGACGACCTCGGCCACCGCGTCCTCGGGCACCCGACCCGCGATGGCGGCCACGCCGACCACCTTGCCGCCGCTCGACAACGCCACGCGGCGACCGGCCTCGGCCGTCACCAGCGCCTCGTTGCCGACCACTGCGACCCGGAGCCCACCGCCCGCGCTCGAGCAGGCCAGGACCTCGGCGACCCGCGCCCGGGGGTCGACCTCGGCCAGCCGGTCGCGGCAGGCCGCGACGGCGTCGAGGACGTCGCCCGTCCCGTAGGTCGGGGCCTGGGCCCGGCCGACCACCGCCGCGGTGGCGAGGTCGACCAGGAGGGCCTTGGTGAAGGTGGAGCCCACGTCGACGCAGAGGACCACGTCGCCGGCCATCGGCTCGGTCAACTGAGCGCCTGCTCCAGGTCGGCGATGAGGTCGTCGACGCTCTCGATCCCGACACTGAGGCGGACCAGGTCGGCCGGGACCTCCAGGTCGGTGCCCGCCACGCTCGCGTGGGTCATCCGTCCGGGGTGCTCGATGAGCGACTCGACGCCGCCGAGCGACTCCCCGAGGGTGAACACCTCCGTGCGCTCGCAGACCTGCAGCGCGGCCTCCTCCCCGCCCGTGCAGCGGAACGAGACCATCCCGCCGAAGCGCTTCATCTGGCGCTGGGCGGTCTCGTGGCCCGGGTGGGTCTCCAGGCCGGGATAGATCACCGTGCCGACCCGGGGGTGGCTGGTGAGGAAGTCCGCGACCCGCTCGGCGTTGTCGCAGTGGCGGTCCATCCGGACCGCGAGCGTCTTGAGGCCGCGGTGGGTCAGGAACGCGTCGAACGGACCAGGCACGGCGCCCATCGCGTTCTGGTGGAAGGCGACCTTCTCGGCGACCTCGAGGTCACGCACCACGAGGGCACCACCGACGACGTCGGAGTGACCGCCGACGTACTTGGTGGTGCTGTGGACGACGACGTCGGCGCCGAGCCGCAGCGGCTGCTGGAGGTACGGCGACGCGAACGTGTTGTCGACGACCAGCAGTGCGCCGGCGTCGTGGGCGACCGCCGCGAGCGCCTCGATGTCACCGATGGAGAGCAGCGGGTTGGTGGGTGTCTCGACCCAGACGATCGTCGTCTCGCCGGGACGGATCGCGGCCCGGACCGCGTCGATGTCGTCGACCGGGGCCGGGCTGTGCCGCAGCCCCCACGGGACCGCCACCTTGTCGAAGAGGCGGAACGTCCCGCCGTACGCGTCGTCAGGGATGACGGCGTGGTCGCCGGGCCGGCACAACGCACGCAGCAGGGTGTCCTCGGCCGCGAGGCCGGAGGCGAACGCGAACGCCCGCTCCCCCTCCTCCAGGGCCGCCAACGCCCCCTCGAGCGCGGTGCGGGTCGGGTTGGCACTGCGGCTGTACTCGTAGCCGCCGCGCAGCCCGCCGACGCCGTCCTGCTTGTAGGTCGAGGTCGCATAGATGGGCGGGATCACCGCTCCGGTGGTCGGGTCCGGCTCGTAGCCCGCATGGATGGCGCGGGTCTCGAAGCCACTCTTCTGACGGTGCTCTTGGCTCACCCCAGCGAGCCTACTCAGGCCGGGATCCAGCCCCGAAGCGCCTCGGCGATCTCCGCGAGGTCCGCAGATCCGTCGGCCACCCCCATCACCAGGCCGAAGACGTCGTCGTCAGCAGCAGCGACCACCACGCCGCTGATCCGGAGGAAGACGTCGACCGCGAGCCACGCGATCCGCTTGTTGCCGTCGACCAGTCCGTGGTTCTGGCAGAGCGAGTGGAGCAGCGCTGCTGCCTTGTCGACGACGGTCGGATAGGCGTCCTCGCCGAACACGGTCGTCCGCGGTCGCGCGACCGCGGCCTCGAGCAGACCGTGGTCACGCACCGGTCCCGCCTGGAGGTCCTCGGTCAGCGCCAGCAGGTCCTCCAGGTCGAGGTACTCGACCATCAGACAGAGCCGAGACGGTCGAGGACGTCACCCCATCGATCGCGCGACGATGCCGACGCAGCCGCTACCCGCGACTTGTGTTCCGACCGCGCGTGCATGTCGAGCACCGCGCGACGAACGACTTCCTGCTTGGAGAGGCCCTGGCTCTGAGCCAGCTCCGCCAGCGCAGCGTCCAACTCGGCGTCGGTGCGCAGGGTGAAGGCCATGACGCTCATCATACTCCCCTTTGGTATCAGTGTGATACCAAAGAAATCGATCACGACTGGCGCGCGGGCAAGCCGGTTTCCACAACAGGCCGCGGGCGACGGCCGCGCGCCCGTCGTAGCCGTCGGCCGCCCGTCTCGTTGGACCTTGTTGTGACCGCCTTGACCCGCGCCCTCCTCGGGACCCTCGTCGCGTTCGTCCTCGCGTTCGCACCCTCGATGGCTGCCGGCGCGGACGAGCCGGCGCCCGACCCGGACCCGGTCCGCGGGCTGGTGCTGCCGCCGATGGACACCTTCATCGGGCTGCTGCCGCCGCTGCCGGTTCCCGGTACGACGTACGCCGGCAACCTGTGCCGGTCTGGCGCCCACGCCTGCATCGACCGGGTCATCGCCCGGATGGAGGTCCGGCTCGACCGGCTGGTCGAGACGTGCTCGCACAGCGCGATCTTCTCGCTGGCCTACCTGCGGGTGACCGAGAACGTGCGCGACGCCGTCCGGTCCGGGTACTTCGCCGACGCCAAGTGGCTCAACCGCGTCGACACCGTCTTCGCCGAGCTCTACTTCGACACGACGAGCAAGTGGGAGCGCGGCCGGCGGGCTAACCTGCCGGCGGCCTGGAAGATCGCACTCCAGGCCGAGGAGGACCGCGCCGTGAGCGGGCTGGGCAACTTCATGCTGTCGATGAACGCCCACATCAACCGCGACTTCCCCTACGTGCTCGCCCAGGTGGGCCTCACCGCCCCCGACGGCACCAGCCACAAGGCTGACCACGACCGCTACAACCAGCGTCTCGACAGCCTGTACGCCCCGGTGTTCGCCGAGGAAGCGGCGCGATTCGACGAGACCTTCGACGACGTGAACTTCGGGACCGTCGAGGAGACCGCCGCCGGCGTCATCATGCGCGGCTGGCGGGAGATGGTCTGGCGGCACGCCGAGATGCTGGCGCTGGCCAAGAGCCCCGCCCAGCGGACCTTCGCGCAGAAGCAGATCGAGACCTACGCCGCGCTCCAGGGCCTGATGATCCGCCAGCTCTTCCAGATCCCGAGCAGCGAGCGCCGCGACGCCTGGTGCGCCGCCCACGGTCGCGGCTGACGGCTCGACCCGGCTGGCGTCCGACCTGAGCGCGGGAGCCAGGCGTAGATCTTGCGCAGGTGGGGAGACTGGAGGCATGTTCCTCTCCCGCCGCAAGACCGAGATGGTCGACCCTGCCGAGGCGCTGCCCGGCCGTGCCGAGCCCGCCTTCCACCTGCCTGAGAAGCACGCCGTGCTCAACGCCCCCCTGGTCACCGACGACGTCCCCGACGGGCTGGAGGTCGCCGAGTTCGGTCTCGGCTGCTTCTGGGGTGCGGAGGAGATCTACTGGCAGATCCCCGGCGTCTGGTCGACGTCGGTGGGCTACGCGGGCGGCACCACGCCGAACCCGACGTACGAGGAGGTCTGCAGCGGCCGCACCGGTCACACCGAGGCCATCCGTGTCGTGTTCGACCCCGACCGGGTGTCCTACGCCGACCTGGTCAAGCAGTTCTTCGAGGTGCACGACCCGACCCAGGGCATGCGCCAGGGCAACGACGTCGGCACCCAGTACCGCTCCGCGATCTACTTCCACTCCCCCGAGCAGGAGCAGACCGCCCGCGAGCTGACCAAGGTATACGGCGACGTCATCGCCGCCCGCGGCTACGGCGAGATCACCACCGAGATCGCGCCCGCCGGCAGCTACCACTACGCCGAGCCGCACCACCAGCAGTACCTCCATAAGAACCCGTACGGCTACCGCTGCCACGCCAACACCGGCATCCCGTTCCCGTCGTCAAGCTGACCCACCGTCGCGCAGGTCACGTCGTCCTTGACTCACCGTGGTGGGTGGGGCTCGCGTTAACGGGTACCCCGGAAGCAGACTGCGGGGCACCGAGCCCCGAGCAGACCAGCGAAGGGGCACGCGTGGCCATGAATCCGCTCGGGAAGATCAAGGAAGCCGCTGTTGCATCGTTGAAGGCGCCCGCGGCGGTGGCAGGGTCCGCGGTGGGACTGGTCAAGGGCGCCGCGGCAACGGGTGGTCAGGTGACCAGGAGCGCAGCGGACGCCGTGACCTCGATCGTCGGAGGCGGCAAGGGCGACGGCTCCGGCGCGGCCGACGTCGAGAAGGCCCCGGAGGTACGGGAGCCTGCTCCCGCTCCCAAGAAGCCGAAGGCCAAGGAGGCGACCGCGAAGTCAGGTTCCCAGCCGGTGAACGTCACCGAGGTGCTCGGTCTCGACCCAGCACCGGTCGACAAGCCCAAGCCGGCGAAGAAGGCGGCACGGCAGAAGGCCGTCACGAGCATCGACGCCGCTGCGGACTCGAGCGCGGTGGACGTCACCCCCGCTGACGTCGCCGACGCGATCTCTGGCGACCAGCCTGGCGGCGGCTCGACCAGGTAGGAAGTACCGGCGACGAGTACCAAGAGTCATGGGGGATCGAGCGAATCGTCGGACAACGTCGACATGGCCGACATACGCTCCCTGCGCCCCTGCAACCCGTCTCGGAGACTCCCGTGCCTCGTCGTTCCCTGCTCGCCCTGCTCGCCCTCGTCCTCGCGGCGATCACCTGCCTGGCGTCGGCGCCAGCGGCCGTCGCCGTCGACCGCGACTGCGGGGACTTCCCCAGCCAGCGCGCGGCCCAGATCTTCTTCCTCAACCACGGCGGCCCGCGGTCCGACCCGCACGGCCTGGACAGCGAGGGCGACGGGATCGCGTGCGAGTCGAATCCTGCGCCGTACTACTACGGGACCTCGCTCCCGGGCGACGGCGGGCAGGACCCCCAGCCCCAACCCACCCCCGTCAGCTCCAGCGTCGACCTCGCACTGGAACCGGACCAGCGGATCGCGGGCGAGTCCTTCCGGATCAAGGTGACTGTGAAGCCGGCCATTAGCCGGAAGGTCCTGGTGCAGCGCAAGGTCGACGGGCGCTGGAAGTCGTTCGACTCCCTCACGACCGGTGAGAACGGCTCGATGTCGGCGACCCACGAGGCACCCCGGGCGAGGACGATCTACCGCGCGGTGGTGCAGTCGGTCACGAAGGCCGGCAAGAAGTACTCCGCTGCGACCAGCAAGTCGCGCACCCTCGAGATCCAGCGTCAGCGAGTCGTCCTCACGTTCGACGACGCCGACGTCGCCGACGGCGAGCAGGTCCGCGCCCGCGTCCACGCGACGCCGGTGCGCCCGGGGCGGCCAGTGGCGCTGCAGAAGAGGGTCGAGGGCACCTGGACGACCATCCGGACCGGCAGCTTCAACCGTCGCGGCTCTGCCAGCTTCGCCGTCACGGCGGCGCTCGGGAAGAATGCCTACCGCGCGGTGGCGCTGCGCCACCGAGGGGCATCGCCCGAGCAGTCGGACACGGAGACGGTCACGGCCAACGACGTGACGGCGCCGCCGACGCCGTACGACCTCGTCGCGGTTGCCGGGGACGGGGCGGTCCAGCTCAGCTGGTCCCGGATGGTCCCCGCGGACCTCGACCACCACGAGGTCTGGATGCGCACGGACGCCATTGACTGGGCGCTGGTCACCGTCACGACGTCGGACAACGCGGAGATCACCTCCCTCCAGAACGACGTGACGTACTGGTTCGCGGTCACCAGCGTGGACCAGGCCGGCAACACCTCCGAGCCCTCGGAGGAGGTGTCGGCGACACCGACCGCTCCTGCTCCGCGGCAGGCTCGCCTGGACGGCGCTCTCATCCCGCAGGCGTAGAAACCGGGACGAAAGTCCTCCAATTGGGCTCCGGCCGGACGATCAGACCGGCGTGATCCATCAGCTCGCGGTGTTCGACAGCGACCGGACGTTCCTCGTCTGGTTCCTCGTCGCGGACGCAGTCCTGCTGCTCGTGGTGCTGGACCCGCGCCACCTCCTCGCCGGGATCGGCTCGTTCGCGGGGCGGGCGCTGTCCTGGGAGGGCAAGGGCATCCGGCACGAGTTCGACCTCTACGGCTCCGACCCGCGCTACGACGTCGGCGACCCGCTGGGCGGCGGGCGCTGGTGGCCCGAGCAGGAGCACGTGCACCTCTGGCCCGACGTGATGCCGTGGTGGTCCGTGCGTGCCCTCGAACCGCTCCGCACCTGGCTGTGCGAACGCGCGCCGGAGCGGGCGCGCGTCGGCACGACCCACCCGCACGACCCGGCGCCACGCGGCAGCGTGCTGCCCGAGTGGCGGGAGCCCGAGCCGGTCGCTGAGCCGGCCGAGGATCCGGTCGGCGAGACCGCCGCCGAGCAGGCCGAGGAGCCGGCCACCGACCCCGCTGCCGAGGACCCGACCGACCTGGACGACGACGCATTCGTCGACCCGGCCGCCGCCGTCGGTCCTGAGATGCCCGAGCCGTCGCCTGCCGAGCCGACGCGCCGACCCCGCCCCGCACGTCAGCGCAAAGTCACTGCGGACGCCTGAGCGCTGCGCTACCTTCGGGCGCGTCGCTGCGCGAGACGGGCGCGGCAGGACCACTGGGGGATCGATGCGCAGGACGACAACGAAGATCGGGGGCACCCTCGCCGGCACCCTCCTCGCGGTGCTGCTGGTGGGGTGCGGCGGCTCCTCGGACGAGGACGTCGACCCGCCGAGCGCGGAGGACACCTCCGCTCCGACCTCCGCGCCGACCAGCCCCTCGGCCAGCACCGTCCCCGCTGAGCCTGTCTTCTTCGGCGACGCGGAGTCGGAGGTCCTGAACGAGCCGCTCGCCTCGCTCGGCGAGAGCCAGGACCGGGCGACCAAGATCTCGAACATCCGGGCGTGCGAGCGTCTGTACTCCGACGGGCTCAAGCCCTGGCGCGCCTGTTTCCACGACCTGCTCGACCCCGTGGTGGGCGACTTCAACGCGGCCGCCGACGCAGCTGAGGGCCTGGTGCGGCCGGAGTTCGGCGAGAAGTGCGGCAGCGCACTGACCACGTTCAGCGAGAAGATGCGGGCCCGGGCTGCGGCCATCGAGGACGTCCTCGCCGACTTCGACAGCCCTCGCTACAAGGACCACAACGCCGCAGCGGGCGACTACTACGCCGCCGTCGACGTCGACACCAACAAGCCGGTCGTCGCCCTCTCCAACGCCTGCTACTCCCCCGAGGTGCTGGAGAGCGTCGCAGCGGAGGCCTCCGCCTCCGCCAGCGACTGAGCCCACCCGCCGCCACCGGTTGAGTACGACGACTCACGCGACGCGGTACCTCCCGGCACCAGGCTGGTGCCCATGACCAAGAACACCTACGCGTTCTACCTCCAGTCCGCCATCTCCTTCGGCGCCGCCTTCCTCTTCATGGTCGGCGGGATCTACTTCCTGCCGGCCGACGGCTGGGTACGAGCCTTCCTGTGCCTCGGCGCGCTCTTCCTCGTCAACTCCTCGTTCTCGCTCGCCAAGTGCGTGCGCGACCAGCAGGAGGCCCGCGCGGCCGAGGTCCACGTCGCGCCGTACCGCTGACCGGTGCCGTCCGGGCTGGCTGTCGGCGGTGCCACCTATCGTCGCGGACATGGCCATCGCACGATTCCCCTCGTTCGTGATCGACTGCCCCGACCCCTCGGCGCTCGCTGCGTTCTACGGTGAGGTCCTCGACTGGACGCCGAAGGTCGACGACGACGGCAGCTGGGCCGAGATCCGGCCCGCCGACGGATCGGGCTGCATCTCGTTCCAGCAGGTCGCCGATTTCCGCGCCCCGGTGTGGCCGGGGCAGGACGTCCCCCAGCAGATGCACCTCGACGTCGTGGTCGACGACCTGGATGCGGGCGAGGCAGCGGTCCTCGCGCTGGGGGCGACCAGGTCCGCGGAGCAGCCGGGCACGTCGTTCCGCGTCTTCCTCGATCCCGCCGGCCACCCGTTCTGCCTGTGCCGGTCGTGAACGGCGCCGGGCCGGCCGCCGGGTCCAGGCTTGTCGCCACCCGCGACAATGAGTGGCATGGCTGACCTCCCCCGCTCCGCGGCAGCGCGCACGGCACGACTCGCTGCGCTCCCGCTCGGCTACGCCGGCCGGACGGCACTCGGGTTCGGCAAGCGGCTGGGCGGTGCGCCGGCCGAGGCCGTGATGAGCGAGATCCAGCAGCGCACCGCCGAGCAGCTGTTCCGCACGCTCGGCGAGCTCAAGGGCGGTGCGATGAAGTTCGGGCAGGCGCTCTCGATCCTCGAGGCGGCTCTGCCCGAGGAGATGGCGGCGCCGTACCGCGAGCACCTCACCAAGCTCCAGGACTCCGCGCCCCCGATGCCGACCCAGACGGTGCGCGACATCCTGTCCGCCGACCTCGGCCCCACCTGGAAGACCCAGCTGGTGTGGCTCGACGGCGGGCCGACCGCGGCCGCATCGATCGGACAGGTCCACAAGGGGCGCTGGCACGACGGCCGCGAGGTCGCCGTGAAGGTGCAGTACCCGGACGCGGGCGCAGCGCTCGAGTCGGACCTGCGCACCCTGGCCCGCGCGGCCCGCACCATCGGCCCCCTGATCCCTGGCGTCGACATCAAGCCGTTGATCGCGGAGGTCCAGGCCCGTGCGAAGGAGGAGCTCGACTACGAGCTCGAGGCGGCCGCGCAGCGCGAGTTCGCTGCGGCCTTCGCCGACGACCCCGCCATCGTGGTCCCCGACGTCGTCGCCGTCGGCCCGCGGGTCCTCATCACCGAGTGGCTGGAGTCACCGTCCTCGCTCGCGTCCGTGATCGCCGACGGCACCGAGGAGGAGCGGGACCACTACGGCGAGCTCTACGTCCGGTTCCTGTTCTCCGGACCCGCCCGGACCGGGCTGCTGCACGCCGACCCGCACCCCGGCAACTACCGGATCATCCCGAACGCCGACGGGTCGCCGGGTCGGCTGGGCGTCCTCGACTACGGCGCCGTCGCCCGGCTGCCGCAGCGCGGCCTGCCCGAGCCCCTCGGGCGCCTGGTCAAGCTCTGCGCCGCGGGCGACGGCGACGGGCTCATCGCCGCGTTGCGGGAGGAGGGCTTCCTCAAGGACCGGATCAGCCTGGACCCACAGCTGCTGATGGACTACCTCTCGCCGTTCGTCGAACCGACGCAGACCGAGCGCTTCCGGTTCACCCGGGCGTGGATGCGCGAGCAGTTCCAGCGGCTCAACAACCCGAAGGACCCGGCCTACACGGTGTCCATCAAGCTCAACCTGCCGCCGTCGTACGTCCTCATCCACCGGACCTGGGTCGGTGGCGTCGGGGTGATGAGCCAGCTCGAGGCCGAAGCGCCGTTCCGCGCGATCATGGAGGAGTTCGTCCCCGGCTTCGCGGCTCCCTGACGCTTCAGTCGCCCGTCTGCCCGTCGATGGACTCGCGGATCAGGTCGGCGTGGCCGTTGTGCCGGGCGTACTCCTCCACCATGTGCAGCAGGATCCAGCGCAGGCTGTAGGGGTTGCCGCTGTGACGGCTCGGGCGGACGGAGGGCGTGTCGAGGCCTGCCGGCCCGGCCAGGGCCTCGTCGATGATCCGGTCAGCGCGGGCCACCGCCTCGTCGAAGAGCGCGCGGAGCTGCTCGGGAGTGTCCTCGACGGCGCTGTCCCAGTCCCAGTCCTGGTCCACCGCCCAGTCGACGCCGTCGAACGGCGGCATGTAGTCGCCCCCACCGAGCACGACCTCGAACCAGCTCGACTCCACGAGCGCGAGGTGCTTCATCATCCCGCCGAGGGTCATCGTGCTCGGCGCGAGGCGCTGCGCCTGCTGCGCCTGGGTCAGCCCGTCGACCTTCCAGCGCAGGGTGTCGCGGTGGTAGTCGAGGAAGCCGCGCAGGGTGGCGACCTCGTCACCGGCGATCGGCGGGTTCGGGCGGGAGTCGGGATCCATGTCGCGACGTTAGCGCCGCCCGCTCACCTGAGCATCCCCGTTTCGGGGTCGCGGTCGGTGAGGCAGTACCGGCGTCCGTTCGGGTCGGTCAGGACCGTCCACACGGAGTGCACGACCTCGACCCGGGCGCCGAGAGCGACGTGCCGCTCGGTCTCCGCCGACCGGTCGGTGGTCGACCAGTCGAGGTGGGCACGCACCTCCCCGGTCTGCTCCCCGAGCCGCTGCAGGAGCAGCCGCAGCGGGTGCCCGTCCGGCCGGGCGAGCGAGTGGAAGTCCGTCGAGACCGCCGACCGGCGCTCCTCCCAGCCCGTCAGGTCCCGCCAGAACACGCTCTCACCCTGGTAGGCCGTCGCCGGGACGTCCAGGCACACCTGGTCGACCAGGGAGGCGCCAGCGGGCCACGACGTCGGGCCGGGTCGGGTCGCCGCCTCGTGCGAGACGAAGCAGAAGGTGAGCCCGCCGGGCGAGCGCAGCACGACGTAGCCGTGGTCGGCCACCTCCTGCGCGCCGAGGCCGATCGCCCGGTCGGCGGCGCGCCGCGGGTCGCCGACATGGAGGTCGAGGTGGATCCGGTCAGGGCCCTCGGCGAGACGCTGGACCCGCAGGAACGGGTCGCCGTCATCGGGAAGGAGCGTCGCGAACTCACCGGCCTGGCCACGCCGCGGGCTGACGTCGAACGACGTGACGGCCGACCAGAAGCGGACACCCTCGTCGAACCCGCCGGCGGCGAAGTCGAGGAACGCGGTGATCCAGTACGGCGTCACCACGCCAGCCTAGGCGGGCCGCCGTGTCCCGGCTCACCAGACGCCGAGGACGTCGCCGCCGATCCGGACGATGAAGGCTGTGACGACCAGCAGGAAGAACCCCCGGACGAACCGGCTGCCCTTGTCGACGGCGGTGCGGGCGCCGAGGTAGCCGCCCGCGAGGTTGCAGGCCCCCATCACCAGGCCGACCTTCCAGAGCACGGCGCCGGTCGGGATGAAGAGCAGGAGCGCGCCGAGATTGGTCGCCCAGTTGGCGAGCCGCGCCTTGGCCGAGGCCTCGAGGAAGTCGTAGCCGAGCAGCCCGACCAGGGCGAAGACGAGGAAGCTGCCCGTGCCCGGTCCGAGGGCTCCGTCGTAGAAGCCGATGACGCCGCCGACCGCCATCGCCGCGGCGAGGTGCTGCCTGCCGGCGAAGCGCAGCAGGGTCTCCTCGCCGACCTCGGGTTGGAGGACGACGTAGGCACCGAGGACGACGAGCACCACCAGCACGATCGGCTCGAACGCCGAGCGCGGGATCTGGGACGCGACGAGGGCCCCGAGGAACGACCCGCCGAGCGCGCACAGCATGAGCGGGCCGAAGGTCCGCGGGTCGGGGCGGATCCGGCGGTAGTACGTCGCCGCGGCGGCGGAGGTGCCGCAGATCGAGGAGAGCTTGTTGGTGGCCAGCACCTGCACCGGGGTCGCGCCCGGGAGGCCGATGAGGAGCGCCGGGAGCTGGATGAGCCCGCCGCCGCCGACGACCGCGTCCACGAACCCGGCCGCGAGCGCTGCGAGGCCGAGCAGCGCGAGCACGGTCAGGGTCGGGTCGTCCATCGTCTCCATTGTCCCCACTAGGGTCGGGGACGTGCGGATCGTGTCCCTGCTGCCCTCCACGACCGAGATCCTGTTCGCGATCGGGGCGGGTGACGACGTCGTCGGGGTGACGTTCGAGTGCGACCACCCGGCCGAGGCGCGGGAGCGGCGGATCGTCTCGACCTCAGCGATGCCGGAGGGCCTGGCACCCGCGGAGATCGACGCTTTCGTCGTCGAGGCGATGCACCGGGGCGAGGACCTCTACCACCTCGACGCGGGCGCGCTCGCCGGCCTCGACGCGGACCTGGTCGTCACCCAGGACCTGTGCGCGGTGTGCGCCGTCGACGTCTCCGTCGTCGACGACGCGCTGGCCCACCTCGGGTGCAGCGCCGAGGTGCTCACCTGCGACCCGCACACGCTCGAGGAGGTGCTCGACTCCATCGTCGAGCTCGGGCGGGCCACCGGTCGCGAGGCAGAGGCGGTCGCGCTCGTCGCCGACCACCGGGCACGGCTCGACGTGGTCGTCGCCCGCGTCGCCGGCCGCGACCGTCCGCGCGTGGTGCTCCTGGAGTGGACGGACCCGCCCTTCGCCCCGGGGCACTGGATCCCCGAGATGATCGAGCTCGCCGGTGGCGACTGCGTGATCGGCACCGCCGGCGAGAAGTCCTTCCGGACCACCTGGGACGACGTCGCCGCCGCTCGCCCGGACCTGGTCGTCGTCGCTCCCTGCGGCTACGACCGCCGGGCCGCCCAGGCCCTCGCCGACGACGTCGTACGTCGCGGCCTGCTGCCCGTCGGCATCCCCGTCCACGCGGTCGACGCCAACGCCTCGTGGGCCCGCCCCGGCACCCGCCTCATCGACGGCGTCGAGGAGCTGGCCGCCGTCCTCCACCCCTGACGGCAGCGGTCCTCAGGATCAGCCGTGGCTGCCTGCCAGACCCACGATGAAGGCCGCCTACCGACCGACCTTGAACTTGAGCCAGTCGCTGTAGCCGTAGTCCTGGACGCGGGCCTTGCCGAAGACGCCTCGGATCCTGATCGTCTTTCCGGTCAGCGACCGGTCCACCTTGAGGCGAGCGGCGAACCGGCTCCGGTTGTCGAGCCTCATCTGCACGTAGTCGAGATTTGCCCAGCCAAAGCCTTTGAGCCAGTAGCCCACCTCAGCGCTCACTCGTGATCCCGGGTAGGACGGAGCGACCTTGCCCCGCAGACCGACGACGTCCCCCGGTCCGTAACGGGCGATCCCGCCCTGGATCCGGTCGTAACCGCGGAGCGCAGCAGTGACCCCCGCGTCAACCCCGAATCGGGACACCCGGTCGTAGGAGCCCGACGCGACCTCGTCACCGGGGTAGACCACGTAGACGACGTGGTTGCGCACCGCCGTGTAGCTGACCGTGTAGTCCCCGGAGGCGTCGGCAGTGGTCGTCGCAACGCGCCGCCGCGGACGGCCCGGCTCCTCGACATGGACCTCGACCCGCTCGTTGGTCGACGGGGACGTCACCTCGCCCGTGATCGTGATCGTCTCTCCGTAGGCGGGGTAGATGACGTCCGCGTCCCCGGTGATGGTCGACCCCGGCCGCGGCGTGATGGTGGTGAGCTCGCCGCCGCCGTCGTCGGTCACCACGTAGAGCTGACCCGCCGGACCGAAATCGAGCCCGAGGATGTTGCGGGTCTGCCACCGGTACTGGGCGTAGGGCCGGTAGTAGCTTCCCGCCTCGTACACGCGCACGTAGGCACCCACGTCGTCATAGCCTTCGTGGCCCAGGGCGATGAGGCCGGTGCCGCTGAACGCTGCCCGGCGCGGCGCCTCGTTGAACGCCTCCCCGTCGGCGTCGTAGTCACGCTGGAGCCCCGGCAGGGACCAGATGCCCTCGGGGCTCACCAGGCGGGTTCCGTCCGGGTGGATGTCGACCGGAGCCGGCCCGCTGGTGTTCTCCCGCGCCTTTCGAACCAGGCTGGGCGAGTCGCCACCGATCGCGGCGAACCGCAGGATCTCTGGGTTGTAGGCGCGGGAGATGCCGACCAGCATGCCCGGGACGCTCGGGACCGCCGAGAAGCTACGGACGCCAGCGGTGCTGACCTCGACCTGTGTGCCGGAGGCCGGGTCGATCGCCACGATCCCCTTGCCCTCGGCACACCCGTAGGCCAACCAGAGGGAGCCGTCGGTGAAGGCGAGGTCGCTGATGCAGGCCGGCACATCGGTCAGCGCCAGTTTGCTCGTCGCGCCCGTCGTCAGGTCGATCCGCACCACTCCCGACCCGGACGACAGAGCGACATAGGCCGCCGATCCGTCGTCGGCGCCGGTGATGCTCGCGCCCCCCGAGGGCAGCGCGATGCGATCGCTCACCGCGCCGGCGGAGTCGGTCACCACGACCTCCTTGCTCGCCTGCAGCACCGCGACCTGGCCCGTCGCCTCCGAGACCCACAGATCGCGGTAGCCGGCCAGCGCGACGGTCGGCCCGTAGGCGACCGCCGGCCCGGCACTCGCCGGGGGCACGCCGACGAGACCAGAGCAGGCCAGCGCGAGGAGGGACAGGACGACGGTGGCGAGTACACCCGATCGGTTGCGCAACGATTCCCCCGGTAGACGATGCCAAGTGAGCCTTGGCATCGTAGGTCAGACGTCAGCCGACCCAGAATCCGCGGCCCCCGAAGAAGTCGCCGTAGGAGCCGGGACCCGACCGGCCGGCGGGACCGCGGGAGCCGAGGTAGGAGCTGACGACGGCGGCGCCGAGGTCGTCGGTCTCGGGGGCGATGACGGCGCCGTCGGCCCGGCGGGCCATGGACTCGATGAACCGGGCGAGGCCGGGGTCGTCGCCGAGGCGGAAGAACGTGGTCTGCGCGCCGAGCCGGCGGGCGTTGTCCAACTCGCGTACGGCGAGCGCGATCGTCATCGGGTGCGGCGGGTAGTTGAAGTAGACGTGCCCGTCGGGCTCGAGGTGGGAGGTCGGCTCGCCGTCGGTGACGATGAGGAGCACCGGCTGCGCGTTCGGGTGCTTGCGGAAGTGCCGGTTGGCGAGCAGCAGGGCGTGGTGGAGGTTGGTGCCCTTGGCCCACCGGGCGTCGAGCGCGGTGAGCTGCTCGATGTCCATCGTCTCGGCGTGCCGCCCGAAGCCGATCAGCTCCAGGGAGTCGCCGCGGAAGCGGGTGCCGATGAGCGTGTGCAGGGCGAGCGCGGTGCGTTTCATCGGCACCCAGCGACCGTCCATCGCCATCGAGAACGACGTGTCGACGCAGAGCGCGACCGCGGCCTGCGTCCGCGCCTCGGTCTCGGCGACCTCGACGTCCTCGATCGAGAGCCGCGGCCCGCTCGGGTCGCCCGAGCGCCGCAGCACGCCGTTGAGGATCGTGCGCGGGATGTCCCACGGCTCGGTGTCACCGAACTGCCACTCGCGGGTGGCACCCGACAGGTCGCCGGCCGCCCCGGCCTGGCGCAGCTCGCGCTGCCCCTGCCGGCCGGAGAGCCGCTGGGCGACGTCACGCAGCAGCGCCTTGCCGAGCTGGCGCATGGCCTTCGGCGTGAGCCGCAGCTCGCCGTCGAAGCCGCGCTCCATCGCACCTGACTTCCGCAGCGCCCGCTCGAGCTCCTGGAGCCGGCGCGCGTCGACCGCCGCCTGGTCGCCGAGCTGGCGTGCGAGCTTGTCGAGGTCGACGTCGTCGAGTCGCGCACCGCCGTAGGACTGGGAGAGCTGGTCGGCGAGCGCGTCGAGGTCGGCCAGGTCCTGGAGCATGCCGGTGCCGTCGCCGAGCCCGACCCCCTGGTCGCCCTGGAACCCCTCGGACCCGCCCCAGTCCTCTCCGGGGCGCATCGCCTGGAGGTTGCCGTCGAGCCGGGCGAGCTGCTGCATCAGCTGGGGCGACCCGAACGCCTGCGCGGAGAGCCGCATCAGCTCCTCACGCTGCTCGGGGCTCATCGAGTTGAGCATCCGCTGGGCGGCCGCCGAGCGCTGGGCGAGCGCATCGATGAGCTCGTCGATGTTCTCAGGGTTCTCGGGGAAGAAGTCCCCGTGCTTGGCCATGAAGTCCTGGAAGTCCTCCGGGGTGTCCTCTCCCGCTGCGTGCTTCTCGAGCAGCTCGTTGAGGTCGGAGAGCATCTCCTGGATCGCGGCCCGGTCCTCGTCGGTCGCACCCTCGAGCGCCTGCTTCATGCCGGCGAAGCGCTGGTCGAGCAGCTCGCGGCCGAGCAGGTCCTTGATCTGCTCGTACGCCGCCCGCGCCTCCGGGGACTGCCAGTCGTAGTCGGAGAGCTCGGTGACGGCCGCGGCCGTGGAGGACGGCAGGTTGTCCAGCCGCATCTCCCGGAACGCGCGGTCGCCGTCGTCCATCATCGCGTCGCGGGCGAGCTGCTTGCGCTCCTCCAGGACGGCGCGGTCGAGCAGCTCGCGCACCTCCTGGAGGGTGCCGTCGAGGTTGTGTCGCTGGGTGATGTCACGGCGCCGCTCGGCCACCCGCCGGGCCAGGTCGTCGAGACCCGCGCCTTCCTCGCCACCACGCCGGAGGAACTCGCGCAGCGCACGTTCGGGGCTGTAGCCCGCCATGACGTCCTCGCCGATGGCGTCCAGCGCCTCGGCGATGTCGACGGGCGGAGCGAGCGGGTCGCCACCGTCGTACCTGCGGTAGCGACTCATCGCTGAGCCCCCTGCACGCTAGCCATAGATCGTCTCCGAGCCGTCGGAGTCCTTGCCGATCTTGCGGGCGAGGAACAGGCCTTCCAGGGCGAGCTCGATCGCGCAGGCGCGCTGCCCGTCGGAATCTCCTCCTCCGGCGCCGTAGAGCCGCTCGCAGACCTCGTCGTACAGCTCGGACTCGCCGAGCACCGGGAGGCCGGCGAGCACGTCCCGGGCCGACACGCCGGCGCCCGTGGTGACGGTCGCGCCGTCCTCGACCGCGTCGACCAGCAACGCGAAGTCCAGCCCGCGGAAGTGCGCACGGACGGTCTCTGCCGTCGCCGTCCGCAGCAGGTGGGTCAGGATCTCCGCCTCGCGCCCCTCCTCGCCGGACTCGAACTCGATCTTGCCGCCGAGGACCTCGACCGCGGTCTCGAGGTCGACCACCCGCGCGACCGCGGAGTCCTCACCGAGGATCGTCGCGCGACGCAGGGCCGACGCCGCGATGGTCTCGGCGCCCGCGATCGCGAACCGCGCGGAGACGCCCGAGCGCTGGTCGACCGCCGTCGACTCGCGCAGGTTGCGGGTGAAGCGCGCCAGCACCTCCAGCAGCGGCTCCGGCACGTCGGCGACGAGGTGGGCCTCCTGCCGGATGACGGCAAGCTCGGCGTCCAGCTCGGTCGGGTAGTGGGTGCGGATCTCGGCGCCGAAGCGGTCCTTGAGCGGGGTGATGATCCGACCGCGGTTGGTGTAGTCCTCGGGGTTGGCCGAGGCGACGACGAGGACGTCGAGCGGCAGCCGCAGCACGTAGCCGCGGATCTGGATGTCGCGCTCCTCCATCACGTTGAGCATCGCGACCTGGATCCGCTCGGCGAGGTCGGGGAGCTCGTTGATGGCGACGATGCCGCGGTGGCTGCGCGGGATCAGGCCGAAGTGGATCGTCTCGGGGTCACCGAGCGACCGACCCTCGGCGACCTTCATCGGGTCGACGTCACCGATGAGGTCGGCGACCGAGGTGTCGGGCGTCGCGAGCTTCTCCGCGTAGCGCTCCGAGCGGTGTCGCCACGACACCCGCAGGTCGTCGCCGTACGACGCCGCAGCCGCGCGCGAGGCGTGGGTGATCGGCTCGAACGGGTGCTCCCCCAGCTCGGAGCCGCTGATGACCGGCGTCCACTCGTCGAGCAGCCCGATCATCGTGCGCAGCAACCGGGTCTTGCCCTGCCCGCGCTCCCCGAGCAGCACCACGTCATGGCCGGCGAGCAGCGCCCGTTCCAGCTGCGGGATGACGGTCGTCTCGAAGCCGTGCAGCCCTGGCCAGGGGTCCTCGCCCGCGGCGAGCCGGGCCAGCAGGTTGTCGCGGATCTCGGCCCGTAGCGACTTGTGCACGTGACCGGAGGCCCGGAGCTCGCCGACCGTGGCGATCCCCGGAGCGGGGCTGGGGGCGGGCTGCGCAGAGGGGGAGGAGAGAGACGTCACAACGTCACGCTACTCAGCGTGCCAACCGCCCGCAGCCCCTATTGTGACGCCAGTGACGATCGTTCTGGGGATCCTCTCCGCGGTCCTGCTGTGCGTCGTGGCGGCGCTGGTGGTCGTCGTACGGCGCCTCCAGGACGAGGTCGCCGCCCACCAGGGCCACGTCGAGCAGCTGGAGGCCGACCTCGCGGCCGCACTCCGCCCGCCGCCGGCGCAGAACACGACCGAGCGCGCGATCAGCCGGATGATCCGCACGGCCTCCAAGGTGCGCGAGCACGGGATCAGCGGCCTCATCCAGAGCACGATCGAGGAGATGTCGGCCTGGGCCAACGAGGAGAAGGCCGAGATCGTCCACATGGCCGCGCCCGACGGGACGGTCACGATCGTCTTCAGCGACATCGAGAACTCCACCCAGCTCAACGCGCGGATGGGTGACAGCACCTGGGTGCGGGTCCTCGAGGCCCACGACAAGCTGCTGCGCGCCCGGATCGCCCAGTACCGCGGCCAGGTCGTCAAGACGGCCGGCGACGGCTTCATGGTCGCGTTCCGTGACGCGGAGGCGGCCTGCCGCGCCTCGGTCGCGATCCAGAGCGACCTGCGCCGCCCCTCCGACATCCTGCGGCGCCACGGCAAGGTGCGGGTCCGGATCGGGATCCACACCGGCCAGGTGGTCGCCAAGGACGGCGACTACTTCGGCGAGAACGTCGCCCTCGCGGCGCGGGTCGCCGACCTGGCCTCCGGCGGCGAGGTCCTCTGCAGCGACGCGGTCCGCGACCACCTCGAGGACGACGCCCAGGTGCAGCTCGTCGACCCCACCGACCCGATGGAGCTCAAGGGCCTGCCCGGCGAGTACGTCGTCTGGCGGGTCGTCCCGCCCGTCTGATCGCCGTCGTACCCGGTCTAGATGTCGCGATCCTGCTCCATCACGACATGGAGGCCGGGTACGACGAACGTCAGCGGGCCAGGAGCACCGAGGAGCCGTGGCCGAAGAGGCCCTGGTTGGCGGTGATGCCGACCTTGGCGCCCTCGACCTGACGGCCGGTGGCCTGGCCACGCAGCTGCCAGGTGAGCTCGCAGACCTGGGCGAGCGCCTGCGCCGGCACCGCCTCGCCGAAGCAGGCGAGGCCGCCGGACGGGTTGACGGGGATCCGGCCGCCGATCGTGGTGTCGCCCGCACGGAGCAGCACCTCGGCCTCGCCCTTCTTGCAGAGCCCGAGGTCCTCGATCCAGTCCAGCTCGAGCGCGGTCGACAGGTCGTAGACCTCGGCGACGTCGACGTCCTCGGGCCCGATCCCGGCCTCCTCGTAGGCCGCGAGCGCGATCGACTCCTTGAACGTGTGCTCCGGGGCACCGCCGGCCGCATGGTCGGTCGAGAGGAGCGGCATGTCGATCACCGTGTTGGGGAAGGTCGGGGTGACCGTCGAGATCGCCGCGACCCGGACCGGCCCCTCGGTCCCGCCGAGGCCGTGCCGCTTCGCGTAGTCCAGCGACGTCAGCACCACCGCGGCGGCGCCGTCGGAGGTCGCACAGATGTCGAGCAGGTGCAGCGGGTCGGACACGATCGGGGACGCCAGGACGTCGGCCACCGAGGACTCCTTGCGGAACCGCGCGTAAGGGTTGTCCAGGCCGTGCCGGGCGTTCTTGACCTTCACCTGAGCGAAGTCCTCGCTCGTGGCGCCGTACAGGTCCATCCGCCGGCGGGCGTACAGCGCGAAGTAGGCCGGGTTCGTCATGCCGAGCAGCTTGAACCGCAGCCAGTCGGGGTCGGTCCACCGCTCCCCCGCATTGGGGGCCAGGAAGCCCTTCGGCGTCGTGTCGGCACCGACGACGAGCGCCACCTCCGACAGGCCGGCGAGGATCCGCGCCCGAGCGGTGTCGAGCGCCTGGGCGCCGGTCGCACAGGCGGCGTATGACGTCGCGATCCGCGCGCCGTTCCAGCCGAGCGCCGAGGCGAAGGTCGACCCGGCGACGTATCCGGCGTAGCCGTTGCGGACGGTCTCGCCGCCGACGACGAAGTCGACGTCGCTCCAGGCGACGCCGGAGTCGGCCAGCGCGGCCCGGGCGGCGTGCACCCCGTACTCGACGAACGGACGGCCCCACTTGCCCCACGGGTGCATGCCGACGCCTGCGACGGCCACCTGCTTGCTCACTGCTCGGTCTCCTCACCCAGCTCGACGACCGGCTTCCAGCGCCAGATCGTCCGGTCACCGCTGTCGTCGCTGTAGAGCGTCTCCACGACCAGCTCCACCTCGGCGCCGACCTTGAGGTGGCCGACGCCGTAGCCGTCGGCGACCTGGCCCAGGACGACGAGTCCTTCGGGCAGCTCGACGGCGGCCAGCGCGAACGGCTCGAACGGGTCGGTCGTCGGGACGTACGGCGCGGGCGGCTGGTACTGCGCGTCGGTGTAGGACCACACCCGGCCGGTGCGAGACAGCTCCGCCGGCTCGTGGGTGTCGCCGTCGCACACGGGGTTGCGGCAGAAGGTCGCGGCGTCCGCGGGAGGCGGCGGGAAGACGAGGGTGCCGCAGGTCGTGCAGCGCGAGGCGAGCAGACGCGGGTCGTCCCCCTCGGTGAACCAACCGGCGACCGCCGGCGTCGATGTCGTCATCGGGACCCCTCGCAAAAACTAGAACGTGTTCTCACTGTACCGGAAACTCCGCACGCGGCCGGTCCCGACGTCCTACCGTGACGCCCGTGGACACCGAGAACCGAGCCCCCTCCACCACCCCTGACCGAGCGCGCGTCCCCGTGCGCAGCATCGTGGTCACCTACGTCTGCGTCCTGCTGGTGGGGATGGGCCTGGCCTGGGCCTTTCTCTCGATGCGCGCGGTCGCGGGCGTCGGCGGCAGCTGCGCGAGCGGTGGGGCCTACGAGATCGCCACCCCCTGCCCGGACGGGTCCTGGCTGATCGCCATCGCGATCCCGATGATGCTCATCGCCATGTTCGCCGGGTCCGGCTTCGGCATGTCCGTCGGCGCCCCGGCACTGCTGCTGCCGATGTGGGCGCTGCTGTTCGGCTCCCTCGGCTGGAACTTTCTCGAGTTCGGCGTCAAGGACGGGGTCGAGATCGGGTTCCTCGTCTGCGGCGTCATGTTCTGGGGCATGGCCGCACCGGCCTGGTGGGCGATGTTCGTGGCGTTCACGAACAGGATCCGCGGCAAGAGCGACCCCGAGCGCAACGAGAAGGCGGCCAAGGAGCGCGCGGCCGCCAACGTGTGGAGCGCCGGGTCGCTGGACGGCAGCCTGTGGTGGTGGGCGATCTATGCCGTCCTGGGATCGGCCGGAGCCTTCTTCGGCGTCGCGATCTATGCCCTCGCATCCGCCTGACCGACCGGTCGGAGCGGGCCAGGTCACGCCATCGCGATGAGGTCGTACTCCTCGGCCGTCTTGTTGCCCTGCAGCCACCGGGTGCGGAGCAGCGAGAGCCCCGGCACCGCCCACGGCGTGCCGCTCCAGTCGGCGACCGCCCCGAGCGCGGACTGCAGCAGCGCCACCGACGTGTCCGGCTCCGCGGTCGCGAACCGGATGTGCGGTCGGAACCGGCGACGGTCGACGTACAGCCGCAGCTTCTCCGCAGCCTCCGGCACGTAGCGCGCCAGGTCGGCGATCGGCTCGACGTCGCCGGCCATGCCCAGCGCGATCGTGGCCCCCTCCTCGAGTCGGAGCCCGTGGAACCAGACGACCGGCGCATCGGCGCCCTCGAAGGCGTTGCGCAGCAGGCCGGCCAGGCGTTCGCAGTCGGGCGGTTGCAGGTTGCCGAAGGCGGTGATCGGGATCTCCAGCTGCTCGGGCGAGACGGAGACGACGCCCGGGATGCTGCGCAGCACGCGCGTCGCAACCTCCAGCTCCTCGAGCGCCTCCTCGGGAGGCACGAGCGCGGCACGGATCAACATGGCAGCCCTCCATGGCTCAGCCAGACACAGCAGGGGTGCCCCAGGGACACTCCTGTTGCCCCCCAGCATCGGCGGAAGTAAGCGCGGGTTGAGCGAAAGCGGCCGGTCAGTCCTCGTCGTCCGGCTGGTCCTGGCCCGGTGGCGGACCGCAGACCACGGAGTCGGCCGCGGTGTAGACCGTGTGGAATTCCTCGGTGTGGTCGATCTCGTCCTCGCCGTGGACCCGGAAGATCCGCGTCACGTCGACGTCGAAGCCCGAGTAGCCCGTGAACGGCTCGCAGTCCGGCGTCTGGAGGTAGCGGGTCGCCGGTGCGCGGTAGTTGTAGCGGCCACTGGTCTCCGACTCGATGTCCCACACCTTGGTGGAGAACATCTGCACGGTGACGACGCCCTGCGAGGAGTAGGTGCTGGGCTGCACCGTCGCGTGGATGAGCACGCCGTAGTCGGTGTCGTTGCGGAACCGCAGGTCGACGGTCGGCCACGCCACGGTCGCCTCGCGCCCCTCCGGGTAGCGGTCGATGTAGAACGAGTGCGGCTTGTGCTCGATGTCCTCCAGGCCGGCGAAGAACATCGCGTTGAACGTCGTCGTCGCCATCTGCGAGACGCCGCCGCCGTAGTCCTTGACCAGCACGCCGTTGGAGATGATGTAGCCGATGGTGAAGCCGTTCTCGGCGGTCCGCTCCCCGACGGTGTCGTTGAGCGAGAAGGTCTCCCCCGGCTTCAGCACCGTGCCGTCGATCAGCTCGGCGGCGCGACCGATGTTGACGTTGCGGTACTCGGCGTAGGGGTAGTAGGTCACGAACTCCGAGACCTTCTTCTTGATGCCGAGGGCCTTGGCCTCCTCGGTCGTGAAGTCCGCCTCCCGCACCGTCGCCTCGACCTCGCCGGTCCGCTCGCCCTCGGGCGCGGACAGCAGCTCGGTGAACACCGCGATGACGTCCTCCGGCTCGAACTCCACCCCGGGCTTGGCCGGGACGACCTTCGGCTTGCCGTCGACCAGCTCGAAACCGGCGTCGACGGGCTCGCCCTCGGTGGTCGCGCTCTTCACGAGGCGGGTGACCTTCCGCACGTCGATCCGCGGCACCAGCTCGCCGTCCTCGGGCACCATCGAGAGCGCGCCGTCGTACTGCTTCGGCTGGAGGCGGACCTCGGAGTCGCCGAACACGAGAGTGACCGCCGAGGCCATCGCCGGGTTGGCGAAACCCTCGAGCGCCGCCTCGACGTCGCTGTCGTCGATGTCGGGCTCGGCCTGGGTCACGGTCAGCTCGGCGGAGTCCTCCTGGCCGAGGAACGCGGCGGTGATGGCGTCGGCGGCCGCGTCCGTGTCGACCGCCTCGCCGGGCACCGGGTCGACGACCTCGACCCGTCCGTCCGCGAAGGTCACCTGACCGTCCTGCGGGGGTACGCCGAGGCCCTCCGACAGCTCGGCGAGGCGCTCGGAGAGCAGGGTCTCGTCGACGTCGACGATCGCCTCGACGTCGTCGCCACCGGTGAAGTAGTCCCACTGTCGACGGGGGCTCCAGCTGTCGCCGGCGCCGGCCGCGTCGACCGTGGCTGCGTAGTCGATCGCCAGCCCGATCTCCGCGGGGCTGACGTCGGCGGACCGGCCGCCCTCGACGGAGACCTCGATCGGCTCGCCCGCGCGCTGCCCGAAGGCCTCCTCGAGCTCGGCGATCGCCTCGGTCCGGCTGAGTCCGCCGATGTCGACGCCGGAGACCTCGGTCCCGAGCGGCACCTTGTCACCGGCGATCCCGTGCGCCGCGGCGTAACCCCCGGCGACGAGCGCGAGGAGCACCACGAGGACGACCACGACGATCTTCGCGCCCAGGCCCTCACGCTTGGCGGGCTTGACCGGACCTTGTCCCACACCCTGCTCCAACGACGTCACGCCAGGCATCCTAGGAAGTCGTCGCGTTCTCGCCAGCATCCGCGCGGTGAACAACGGGGCGCTCGCGCACGCCGACCAGGCCGCAGACCAGTACGACGAGGCCCGCGACGAGCAGCAGGTAGCCGCTCGTGTTCGAGGTGACGAGCAGGTCGCCCTCGGGTCGTTCCCGGGCCAGCCAGAGCACCGTGAGCACCCAGCCCACGGCGAACGGCAGCCGGCGCCACCAGCCGCCCGGGAGCGCGACGAGCGCTGCTGCGACGGCCGCGAGGGCGAGGACCAGCCCCCACGGGTAACGGTGCAGCCCCACGGCGGCACAGCCGAACGCCGCCCCGCCGGCCAGGGCGAGGACCGCGACGCCGTAGCGCACCGCCAGGGAGCCGGTCACGCCCGTGTCACTCGGTCCCGGTCACTGCGCCGGGATGCCGGCGAACAGGTCGGACTCCCAGCCGTTCTCGCCGACCTCGCCGGGCGTGCCCTTGACGAGGCGATAGAGCTCCCGGCCCCAGACCAGGCTGCCCTCGTTGTTGGACAGGGCGAAGAAGGGTCCGTCGGTCGTCACCTGGGTGGCGTGCTTCTTCAGCGCCGCGAGCTTCTTCTCGGTGAAGTCGGACGCGTCGACCTCGGCGCTGATGTCCTCGTCGGGACGGAAGAACGGCGGCAGCGGACCGTCGGGGTCCATGCCCTCGAACGTCGTGGTGTCGCCGGCCTCGCGCAGCCGCTTGAGGCCCTCCCGGATCCGGCTCTCCGACATCGCGCCCCAGTAGACCTTCGCGATGTCCCAGGCCGGGCCCAGGTCGCGGCGGTACGACGCCACCGCGGCGAGCTGCACGGCATACATCGCGACCCGGTGGGCCTGGATGTGGTCGGGGTGGCCGTAGCCGCCGAACTCGTCGTAGGTCACCAGGACCTGGGGCCGGACCTCGCGGATCACGGTGACCAGGTGGTCAGCGGCCTCGGTCAGGTCGGCGTGCCAGAACGCGTTGTCGTGGATGTCGTCAGCCGCGATGGCGTGTCCGTCGTCGTGCCACTTCATCCCGGAGTCGCGGTAGGTCCCGAAGCCGCCGAGGAACCGATAGTCGGTGACGCCGAGCTCGGCCATCGCGGCGTCGAGCTCGCCCTTGCGGTGCTCCCCGAGGCCGTCCTCCTTGTCGGCGGCCAGGTGCTCGAGCTCGGGGATGAGGATCTCGCCCATCTCGCCGGCCGTGCAGGTGACGACGGTGACCCCTCGCCCCTCGGCGACGTACTTGGCCATCGTCGCGCCCTGGCCGATCGTCTCGTCGTCCGGGTGGGCGTGGACGAGGAGGAGGCGGTGCGCGGCGCTGCTGCTCATGACGAGCAGCGTAGTGAGGGGGTCCGCACGAGCGCCCGCAGACCGACCGATCTGGTCACTCGGGACGCTTGATGCGCTTCGGCTCCTCGGGCAACGGCATCGGCAGCCGGAGGGGTGGCCGGTGCTCGGGCTCCTCCTCGTCGAGGTCGAGCCAGCCGTCGTACGTCTCGACGAGCATCTCCAGCTGGATCATCGGCGCATCGGTGACGACCGCCCACGGGTGGTCCTCGTCGTCGTCCTCACCGGCGAGCCGTTCGCGGGTGACGGTGGCCTCGAAGCCCCCGCGCGCCAGCACCAGCGCCGCGGCCCGCGCGTCGTCCTCGTCGAAGAAGATTCCCCTCACGGGGACCATGATCCCGCACCCGGGCTCCGCACTAGGGTCGTCGGGTGACCGACGCGACGAACCCGCCGCCGTACGGGGTGCACCTGACGCGCACCGAGGAGAACCTCACCGAGATCGACGCCCTGGCCGGGGCGCTCGCCGCGCACGGCGGCGGACGGGTCGGTCCAGCCGGGCTGCTGGCCGACCTGGACCGGCGGATGCGGCGGACGTTCCTCCCGCACCCACGGCTGCTGGGACTGGCCGTCGACCGGGCGCTCACGTGGGAGCGGCGCGACCGGCGCGACCTGTTCTGGTACCCGCAGGGCATCAGCAGCTCGGTCCGCACCGACGTGGACCGCGACGCCCTCGTCACCTCCTGGTACTCCAAGCGCAGCCACGGCTGCCGCGTGAGCTTCATCGACCTGGAGACCCGGCGCTACCGTCACGTGCTGCTCGTGGAGCCGACGCTCGTCGACGGCGTCCCCGGCCTCCGGCCGCTCAAGGCCCATGCCGGAGGGATCGTCTGGCACGGCCCGTACCTCCACGTCGCCGCGACCGGCAAGGGCTTCCTCACCGCCCGTGTCGACGACGTCCTCCGCGTTCCGGCCGCGGCCGGGCTCGACACGTTCGGGCACGACTACGTCCTGCCGGTCCGCTTCGCCTACCGAGCGACCAACGACGAGGGCATCACCCGCCTCCGCTTCTCCTTCATGACGCTCGACCGCAGCGTCGAGCCGCCCGCCCTGGTCGTCGGCGAGTACGGCAACAGCAAGCAGACCCGACGGCTCGCCCGCTTCCCGACCGACGCCACGACCGGCCTCTTGGCGACCGACGGGAGCGGTGTCTCCCGGCCGGTCCTCGAGGGCGAGGACGGGCTCAAGCGGATGCAGGGCGTCGCCGTCGCCGACGGCACCTACTTCGTGACCTCCTCCCACGGTCGGACGTCGTACGGGCAGATGCACGTAGGGACGCCGGGCGCGTTCGCGACCCGCCGCTGGGCGACCCCGCCCGGCCCGGAGGACCTCGTCTACTGGCCGGAGACGGACCTGCTCTGGTCGGTCAGCGAGCACCCCGGACTGCGGTGGGTCTTCGCGATGAGACGGTCCCGCCTCCAGCGTTGACCCCCCGGTGATCCCGCGCTGATCCGGGATACCCCGGCCTGAAACGCGCGTTTCGCGTACCTTGCTCCTCGTGCGGATCGAGGACTTCAACGCCCTGCCCGCCGCCGAGGCGGCGGCGCTGGTCCGCGCCTGCGCCGACGCGGACGCCTGGGTGAGCGCGGTCGTCGACGGCCGCCCCTACCCGGACGCCCGTGCCCTGGTCGAGGCGGCGGACGCCCTCGCGGAGGGATGGACCGAGGACGACGTCGACCAGGCCCTCTCCCACCACCCCCGGATCGGCGAGCGCGGCGAGGGCTCCAGTGCGGCGGCCTCTGCCCGCGAGCAGGCGGGCGTCGACCCGGCTGACCACGAGCTGGCGGCCGCGCTGCGCGCCGGCAACGCCGCCTACGAGGCCCGGTTCGACCGGATCTACCTGGTCCGCGCCAAGGGCCGCACCGGCCCCGAGCTCCTGGCGCTGCTCCAGGAGCGGCTCACCCACGACCCCGAGACCGAGTACGCGGTCATGGTCGAACAGCTCCGCCAGATCGCCCGGCTCCGGATGGAGGACCTCGTCTCATGAGCAGCTGCTCCACCCACGTCCTCGACGCCGCCCTCGGCCGGCCGGCGGCCGGGG
>NZ_JACEFC010000260.1 GCF_014180715.1 Nocardioides stalactiti
GCCGGCAACGTCCGCCGGACGGCCCGGCCCGAGGAGGCCGCGGGACCGGCCGAGGAGCTCGTGTCCCGCGCCCTGCTCGTCCCCGGCAAGGACGACCTGCTGGTGGCGCCGGGCGAGGTCGGGATGGCGTTGCGCGGCGGTCGGACGACGACCACACCTGTCGACCAGCCGCCCGCTCTCGCGACCGCGGAGCGCCCCACCCGGCTCACCGACGGCGCCGCGGCAGGCGCGGCGGCCGAGCTCTGTCGTCGTACGGAGCTGCTCCTCGAGTGGTGGAGCATCCGGCCCGCGGCGGCGCTCCGCACCGGCGGCCTCGGCGTCCGCGAGCTCAAGGCGGCGGCCGCCCACCTCCAGCTCAGCGAGCCCGAGACCGCCCTCGTCATCGAGACCGCCGCCTCGGCCGGTCTCCTCGCGACCAGGGCCGACG
>NZ_JACEFC010000261.1 GCF_014180715.1 Nocardioides stalactiti
GTGTCACCGCGCTGTTCGGCCGCGCGACCGACGCCGAGCAGCAGTGGCTGCGCGCCGTCGCCCTCGGCAACGTCCGACAGGGCGCGCTCGAGGCCGTGATGGCCGACGGGGTCGCCGAGGCAGCCGCCGTGCCGGTCGCCGACGTACGACGGGCCGCGATGATGGCCGGCGGCGCGACCCATGTCGTCGATGCCGCGTTCACCGGGGTCGAGGCACTGGCCGCGATCGGGCTCACCGTCGGCCGGCCGGTCCAACCCATGCTCGCCTCGTCCGCCCCCGACCTCGACGCGGCGCTCGACAAGTTGGGCACCGACGGCGGCCTCGCCGTCGACGCCAAGCTCGACGGCATCAGGATCCAGGCCCACCGGCGCGGGGCGGAGGTGCTCGTCGTGGCCCGCAGCCTCGACGACATCACGGCCCGGC
>NZ_JACEFC010000262.1 GCF_014180715.1 Nocardioides stalactiti
GACCTGAACGCCCAGATCGACGCGACGTTCCTGATCGTGACGCACGACGTCAACAGCGTCCGGATCGTGCCCGACCAGATCGGTCTGCTCTACCACAAGCACCTGGCCATGTACGGCCCGCGGGAGATGCTGCTGTCCTCCAGCGAGCCGGTGGTCGCGCAGTTCCTCAACGCGCAGACGATCGGTCCGATCGGCATGTCGGAGGAGAAGGACGCCGACCAGCTCGCTGCGGAGGCCGACATCAAGCTCCCGCCGCTGCCGCCGATCCCGCTGCAGCTCGAGCCGTCCAACGGCATCCCGCGCAAGGCACAGCGTCCGCCGGGCGAGTGGTGCCGGGTCAACGGCATCAC
>NZ_JACEFC010000263.1 GCF_014180715.1 Nocardioides stalactiti
GCCGCTGGGTGTAGCGGATGGCGAGGTATTGAACGCCTTTGTCCGAATGCGCGATGACACCGGCGGTGTCTTGGCCGGCGTGCTGCCGGGTCCACAGCCCCATCTCGAGTGCGTCCAAGGCGAGGTCGGTGCGCAGGCTCGTCGACAGTTGCCACCCGACGACCCGGCGGGAGTAGACGTCGATGACGAACGCTGCGTAGACCCAGCCGGCGAAGGTGCGGCAGTAGGTGATGTCAGCGACCCAGACCCGGTTCGGGGCCGGCGCCGCGAAGTTTCGGTCCAGCAGGTCGGGCCTGGTGTCCGGGCCC
>NZ_JACEFC010000027.1 GCF_014180715.1 Nocardioides stalactiti
GGCCGTCGGGGTTGGTCGTGGTGCTCGCCCACTCGCGCACGAGCTGGAGGGAGTGGACCAGCGGCGCCGCCGAGGTCAGGGACACCCGCTCGTGGTTGAGCTGGTTGGTCATCAGCGCCCAGCCGCCGCCGCGCTCGCTGATCAGGTTGGACGCCGGGACGCGGACGTCCTGGTAGTACGTCGCGCTGGTGCCGACGCCGGCGACCGTGTGCACGGGCGTGTAGGTGACGCCCTCGGCGTTCGCCGGGACCAGGATCATCGACAGACCCTTGTGCCGGGCCTGGTCGGGCTCGGTGCGGCACGCCAGCCAGATCCAGTCGGCGTACTGGATGAGGGAGGTCCACATCTTCTGGCCGTTGATGACCCATTCGCCGGCAGCCTCGTCGAGGACGGCCTTGGTCTGGAGCGAGGCGAGGTCGGTGCCCGACCCCGGCTCGGAGTAGCCGATCGAGAAGTGCAGCTCGCCGGCGAGGATCTTGGGCAGGAAGTAGTCCTTCTGCTCCTGCGTGCCGTAGCGCATGATCGTCGGACCGACGGTGTTGAGCGTCAGGTAGGGGATCGGCACGCCGGCGATGGCAGCGGTGTCGGTGAAGATGAGCTGCTCGATCATCGAGCGGTCCTGGCCGCCGTACTCCTTGGGCCAGCCGATGCCCAGCCACCCGTCGGCGCCGATCTGCTTGATCACGCTCTTGTAGACGTTGGCGTCGCCGAACTCACCGGCGTTGCGGGCCTGGCCCTCCTCGCCCTCGTCGAACTCGTTGGTCGCGGCCGACAGACCGGCGCGGACCTCCGGGGTCACCAGGTTCGCGAAGTACTCGCGCAGCTCCTCGCGCAGTGCTACCTGCTGCGGCTCCAGATCGACGTGCACGAGGCCTCCTGTGTGGCATAGATCAAGCCCGGACGAGCGGGTGTTCGTTGTCAGACTACCCGCAAAACTGTAACGTGTTCTACATGAGTGACACGCGCATGCTCGATCAGGGGACGACGCCGATCCGCTTTGCCAGGGGCTGGCACTGCCTGGGCCTCGCCACGGCGTACGACGACGGCAAGCCGCACTCGATCGAGGGTTTCGGGACCAAGCTCGTGATCTGGAAGGACAGCAAGGGCGAGCTCAACGTGCTCGACGGGTTCTGTCGTCACATGGGCGGCGACCTGACCCAGGGCGAGGTCAAGGGCGACAACATCGCGTGCCCCTTCCACGACTGGCGCTGGGGCGGCGACGGCAAGTGCAAGGAGATCCCCTACGCGCGTCGGGTCCCCTTGCGGGCGCGCACCCAGCGCTACGAGACGGCCATCGTCAACGGTCAGCTGCTCATCTGGAACGACCCCGAGGGCTCGGCCGCCGACCGCTCGATCCTGCCGCCCGAGCTGCCGGAGGTCATGACGGACAAGTACACCGACTGGTCCTGGCACACCAAGGAGATCAACGGCTCGCACTGTCGTGAGCTCATCGACAACGTCGCGGACATGGCGCACTTCTACTACGTGCACTTCGCCTTCCCGACGAGCTTCCGCAACATCTTCGAGGGCCACACCGCGACCCAGTTCATGGAGTCGACCGGCCGCCCCGACAAGACCGAGGGCGGTTACAGCGACGCCAACTCGACCCTCAAGTCCGAGGCCACGTACTACGGGCCGTCGTACATGATCAACTGGCTGACGGTCGACTACAAGGGATTCGTCACCGAGGTCATCCTCATCAACTGCCACATCCCGACCGGCCCCGACTCGTTCCTGCTGCAGTACGGCATCGCCGTGCAGAAGCCCGAGGGCCTGGACGAGAAGACCGTGAACTACATCGCGGAGCGCTACACCGAGTCGTTCGGCGACGGCTTCCTCCAGGACGTGCACATCTGGGAGAACAAGGTCGCCGTCCAGAACCCGCTGCTCTGCGAGGAGGACGGCCCCGTCTACCAGCTGCGCCGGTGGTACGAGCAGTTCTACACCGACGTCGCCGACCTCAAGCCGGAGATGACCGACCGCTTCGAGTTCGAGGTCGACACCACCAAGGCCAACGAGTACTGGCACGCGGAGGTCGCCGACAACCTGGCGAGGCGCGCAGCGGACGAGTCGACGCAGGAGCCCGTGAGCCACTGATGGCCTCCTTCGTCCCGACCGACCCCGACACCCTCGAGGAACAGCGCCTCTACACGAGCGCCCGCATGGTCGAGGTGCAGTGCCTCGACTGCCTCGCGAAGGTCACGGCGAAGAAGAACAGCGACCACCACACGTCGATCCAGTGGAGCACCGGGGCCCGGGCAGCCTGTCCGGAGCTGTGTCGTAGGACACGACCCGACGGGCGGGACAGCCACCAGGCGTGCCCCCGGATGACGGCTAGCATCGACGCCGCGGTCCGATCGGGTGAGATCCCGGTCGGGGCCGATGACGGCTACTGAGAAAGAGTTTCTGTGGACATCGAGTCCTTCCTGCTGAACGTGGTCGACGTCGTCGACGAGACCGCCGACGCCCGCTCCATCAGCTTCGAGATCCCCGCGGAGGCTCCGGAGAAGTTCGTCTACAAGCCGGGCCAGTTCCTCACCGTGGCCGTGCCGAGCGACCAGACCGGGATCGCCGCGCGCTGCTACTCGCTCTCGAGCAGCCCGCACGACGGCGGCCCGCTCACCGTCACGGTCAAGCGGACGGTCGACGGCTACGCGTCGAACTGGATCTGCGACAACCTCAAGGTCGGCGACACGCTCCGCGTGCTGCCGCCGTCGGGCATC
The DNA here is from genome assembly GCF_014180715.1 of Nocardioides stalactiti. Classification (GTDB taxonomy): domain Bacteria; phylum Actinomycetota; class Actinomycetes; order Propionibacteriales; family Nocardioidaceae; genus Nocardioides; species Nocardioides stalactiti. The sequence goes on from NZ_JACEFC010000027.1 coordinate 2,724, forward strand.
TTCTCGCCGGCCTCGCTCGACGCCGACCTGCTGCTGTTCGCGGGGGGCAGCGGGGTCACGCCGATCATGTCGATCACGCGGACCGCGCTCGACCAGGGCACCGGCAAGATCGTCGTCTTCTACGCCAACCGCGACGAGAAGTCGGTCATCTTCGCCGACGAGTTCACCCGGCTCGCCGCCGAGAACCCCGAGCGGCTCCAGGTCGTCCACTGGCTCGAGTCGGTCCAGGGCATCCCGTCGCCGGAGCAGGTCAAGGCGTTCGTCATGCCCTACCTCGACTACAACGCGTTCTGCTGCGGGCCGGCGCCGTACATGAAGATGGTCACCACCGTCCTGCGCGAGCTCGAGTTCCCGCGCGAGCGGCGGCACCAGGAGAAGTTCGTCTCCCTGGGCGGCAACCCGTTCGGCGACATCGAGGAGCTCAGGCTCGCGGCGAGCGAGATCGCCGACAACGACGACGGCAACGAGCCCGAGGACGCGGCCGGTGAGCCGACCCTCGCCGGGCCGGTCAAGCTCGAGGTCGAGCTCGACGGTGAGGACCACACCTTCGACGACTGGGACCCGAAGGTGAAGCTGCTCGACTTCCTCGAGAGCAAGGGCGTCAAGGCGCCGTACTCGTGCCGCGAGGGCGAGTGCTCGGCGTGCGCGATCCGGTTGCTCGAGGGCGACGTCCGGATGCTGCACAACGACGTGCTCGACAGCGAGGACCTCGACGACGGCATCCGCCTCGGCTGCCAGTCGGTGCCGCTGACCGACACCGTGCGGGTCACCTACAGCTGACCCGCACTGCCGGGGGTCAGTCCCCGAACGCCGCCGGGTCGGCGGAGTTGCTGACGTTGCGGGCGCTGGTGAAGCGGCCGAGGGCAGCGACCTCGGCATCCATGCGCGGCAGCAGGTCCGCGACGTGGGGCAGGAGCGCGCGGGAGCCGGCGGCCGAGTTGACGACGTTGCGGTTGAGGCCGACGCCGCGCACCCAGCCAGGGCAGTAGACGTGGCGCGACCGCTTGTCGATGCCCTTCACGAACGCCTTCACGCAGGCGTCGACGGAGGTGGTCTTGCTGAGCGGGTAGGGCAGCTTGGTGAGCAGCTCGGCGAAGGTCGACAGGTCCTTCTTCGCGTCCTGGACCAACGGGGTGTCGATCCACGACATGTGGGCACAGCCGACCGCGACGCCCTGGTGGTGGACCTCGAGGCGGAGGACGTTGGCGAAGTGCTCCGCACCGGCCTTGCTGGCGTTGTAGGCCGACATCCCCGGCGCCGCGGCGAACGCGGCGAGCGAGGAGACCACCAGGAAGTAGCCCTTGCTCTCGACGAGCGCCGGCACGCACGCCCTGGCCGTGTGGAAGACCCCCAGCACGTTGATGTCGAGGACCCGCTTGAACGCCGCCGGGTCGGTGCCCATGACCGAGCCGTACGACGCGATGCCGGCGTTGGCGACAGCCGCGTCGAGCCGCCCGAAGGTCTCGACGCCGGCGGCGACGGCAGCCTCCATGGACGCGAGGTCGCAGACGTCGGCGACCACGGCGAGGCACCGGTCCTTCCCGATCTCCGCGGCAGTCGCGTCCAGCGCGTCGCGGTCCAGATCGGTGAGGATCAGCTTCGCCCCCTTCTTCGCGAGCGCCTTGGCGGTCTCCGCGCCGATGCCGCGGGCGCCGCCGGTGATGAGGACGACCTGTCCGTCGAGGGTCATGGCTGCTCCTGGTGGGGTGGTCAGGCGAGGCGGGTGGCCAGGCGGGTGGCGGTCATGTAGGCGATCGACTCGATCGAGATCATCGGGTTGACCCCTGAGGCCGTCGGGAAGCACGACCCGTCGGCGACGTAGAGGTCCCGCAGGTCCCACGTCTGGCCGTCGGGGTCGATCGCGGAGGTCGCTGACGAGTCGCCCATCCGGGCCGAACCCATGATGTGGAGCGCAGCGAGGGTCATCCGGCCAGGTGCGGTGCCCGCCGCCCGGACGTCGGCCTCGAACGACGTCAGGTCGCCCCGCGCACCGGGTTCGTAGCTCACCGTCTGGTGGTGGGTGGTCGTGATCCGGCTGGCACCGGCGGCCTCCGCGATCCGTGCTGCGCCGACCAACCCCTGGACGAGGTGCTCGGAGTCGCCGTCGGAGAGCTTGTAGCGGACGACCGGCTCGCCGTCCCGCTTCGTGCGGACGGTGCCGACGGAGTCGCGGTCACGGAGGATCACCGCGATGCCGAGGGAGTCCCGCAGCTCGATCATCCGACGGCGGAAGGCCGTGCTGCCCCGCCAGCCGATGAAGCCCGTGCCGAGCCCGGGCGTGATCGGAGCGGTCTCGTAGAGGACGCCGTAGCCCTTGCCGTCGAGGTTGGTGAGCTTGTTGACGTAGCGGCTCTGCATCGCGCCGACCCACGGGTCCACGCGCTCGCTCATCAGCCCCCAGACGGCCGTCGCCGGGTGCAGGCGCAGGTGTGCGCCGACGTTGGGGTTGGTGAGCCCGCTGCGGTGGAGCAGGGCCGGTGTCTGGATCGCGCCCGCCGCCGCGACGACCGCTCGGGCGCGCACCGTCACCGGGTGCCCCTCGGCGGTGACGCCCTCGACACCGGTCGCGCGGCCGTTCGCCTGGGTCACCGTGCGGGCCGTGACGCCGGTGTAGAGCCGGGCACCGGCCGCGGCCGCGTCCTCGAGCCAGGTCTTGGTCACCGACTGCTTGGCGCCGAGCCGGCAGCCCATGCCGCAACGTCCGCACTCGATGCCCTGGTCGCAGCCGATGACGTTGCGCGGCATGGCGGCGGACTCCCAGCCGAGCGCGAGCGCGCCGCGTTCCAGGATGGCGTCGCGCGGCGCCGCCCGGTCGTGGTCGGTGTTGACGCCGAGCCGGGCGCAGACGGCGTCGAGCGCGGCGTCGTACTCCTCGGTGACGAACTGCTTGGCGCCGAGGTCGGCCCACTCCTGACGCACGTGGTCGGGCGTCCGGAAGGACGTCGTGTAGTTGACGACCGTGCCGCCCCCGAGACCACGGCCGGCGAGCAGGTTGATCTGGCCCTCGGCGGTCGCCTGCGGGGCGAGGGCGTAGAGGTTGAGGAAGCCGGACTCCTCGCTGCCGTCGAAGTCGTTCTCGTCGTGGTGGTCGCCCGCCTCGAGGACGACGACGTCGAGGCCGGCCCCCGCCAGAACGGCCGCCGCCGTCCCGCCACCCGCACCCGAGCCGACGACGACCACGTCGCAGTCGAGCGTGGTCGCACCCGTCGCACGGTGGGTCGTGAGCGTGCGCGGCGGGGCGTCCGCCCGGACCCCGAGCGGCCCGGAGTAGCCCATCGGCTCCCACAGCGGCCCGCCGCCGCGCAGGTAGTAGGGCAGCAGCGCCGCGCTCTTGAGCGCGGCGAAGAGTGCGCGCTTCTGGGCGAGGTTGGAGTCCGAGAGCGAGAGCAGGAAGCGCTCCCTTCCGGCCTGGCCGCGCTGCGAGAAGCGCTGGGGCCGGCCGGTGAGCGCCAGCGCGAACCCGCGGGTGTCCCAGATCCGCAGCAGGCCCTTGAGCTGTCGCAGCTCGGGAGCACGCGGATTGGCCGCCGCCACCTCGAGCGTGAGGTCGACAGCACCGCACTGGCTGGCCGCCGGGACACCCGCACCGTCACCGGGAGCGAAGGTGTCACAGATGAGGCGCATGGCCTCGCGCTCGCGGGCGCTGAACGTCATGTCCGCGAGGCTAGACCCGCGTCGTGCTCGTCGTCACTAGAAGTGTCACCAGAACAGTCGCGAGAAGTGAGGCGGCGAGGAAGAACGATTCGGGACCCGGAGGGGGTAGATTGGTCACAGTTGAAAGAACGGGTCACGCATCCGTTGCTCCGAACGTCCGACTGCCGGGCTTCGGTTCACTCACGTGGTTCCATTGTGGCCCTCTCCGGGCTGCCGTCGAGGTGCGGTGCAGGTGGGTTCATCCGCGCAGCAGACAACCGTTTGCGCGTCTTGACAGCAGTAGAAAACAAGGAGATCGCCATGACGACTGGCGTCGTGAAGTGGTTCAACGAGACCAAGGGTTTCGGTTTCATCGCACAGGACAGCGGCGAGGGTGACGTCTTCGTCCACCACACCGCTATCGCCGGCACGGGTTACAAGAACCTGGCCGAGAACCAGCGCGTCGAGTTCGATGTCGCGCAGGGCCCGAAGGGCCTGCAGGCGGAGAACGTCCGCGGCCTCTGAGCCTGGACATGCGAACGGCCCCACCGGTCTCCGGTGGGGCCGTTCGTCATTCCGACCGCGCGTGAGCGACGCTCGGGATCAAGGAGCCGGGGTCTCCGGGCTCTCCGGCTGAGCGGCCTGGCAGGCCTCGAGGCGCTCGGTGGCCTTGGCGACGCGCATCTGCTGAGCGCGCTGCCGCTCCTTGGTGTCCGCCTTCTTCGCCTTCGCCTTGGCCAGCTCGGCCCGAGCCTCCCGCCGCTCGGCGCGGGTGTCGGCGTCCTCGAGGGACTCCTCGGCCGCGGCGACGCGCTTCTTCTGACGGGCGAAGACCGCCTGCACACGAGCGAGCGCGGCCTCGGCCCGGTCCAGCTGGACCTGCTGGGTGGCGCACGGCTGGGGCGACGGCTCGGTCTCGTCGGCGTGGGCGACGAAGGACGTGGCCGGGACGGTCAGCGCGACACCGGCCACGAGGCCGAGTCCGCGCGCGATGGTGCGATTCATGTAGTGCTCCCCAGGAATGCCGCGTCCGCGACGGGCGAGGCGGTGAACCATGTCACCCTTACCTGTCGGCGGCCGGCCCGGTCGTTACACCGTTTCGTGGAAATTCTCGGATCCGGTCACCAGCCGCGCTCGCGCCACTCGGCGAGGGCGGGGCGCTCGGCGCCGAGGGTCGAGTCGTCGCCGTGGCCGGGGTAGAACCAGGTGTCGTCGGGCAGCGCGCCGAAGAGCTTGGCCTCGACGTCGTCGATGAGGGTGGCGAAGGCAGCCTCGTCCCCGAAGGTGTTGCCGACGCCACCGGGGAAGAGGGAGTCCCCGGTGAAGAGGTGGGGGTGGCCGTCGGGGTCGCGGTAGAGCAGGCAGATCGAGCCCGGCGTGTGGCCGGTGATCCGGATGACCTCCAGGGTGCACGACCCGACCGCGACCTTGTCGTCGTCCGTCACCCGGCGGGTGACCTCGACACCGGTCTGCTCGGTGATCGCGTCGGCGTCGGGCTCACCGGCGACGACCTCGGCGCCGGTCGCGGCCACGACGGCGGCGAGGGCGCGGTGGTGGTCCCAGTGCTGGTGGGTCGTCACCACCGTGCTCAACCCTCCCTCGCCGACCAGCGGGAGCAGGGTCTCCGGTGCGGCCGCGGCGTCGACGAGCACCTGGTCGCCGGTGTCGGTGCACCGCAGCAGGTAGCAGTTGTTCGACATCTGCTCGTCGACGGCCACCTTGGTGATCGTCAGGTGTCCCAGCTCGCGGACGTCGGCCGCGCCGCCGGGGGAGACGGCTCCGGTGTAGGTCACTTCCACGCTCCCAGCTCCGGCAACGGCCGGGTCGAGGTCAGGCTGTCGCTCGCGCCGCGGCCCACGAGCCACCACGCGAGGTCGCCGGCGGGCCCGGCGACACCGTGCCCACCCTGGCCGACCAGCACGGTCTTGTCGATGTCCCGTGCGTGCAGGGTGATCCCGAGCTCGCGGCCCCGGTCGGCAGCGGCCGACTCCAGGAGCAAGGCTGCGAACGGCAGCGGCCAGTCGGCCGGCCCGTAGCCGATCCCGAGGTCGGCGTGGTGGATCTCGACCTCCTTCCAGCGGATCTCGACCACCTTGGCCGCGTCGAAGACGTGGCCGCCGGGCGTCCTCTCGATGGTGACCAGCGCCTTCATCAGGCGCAGCTCGCCGGCCAGGCGCAGCGAGGCCATCTGGTTGAACGCCGCGAGCTCCTCGACCGAGCCCGAGGACCGCTCCTCGACCTCGGCGTCGCGCGCCTCCTGGGAGTCGTAGATCGGGACCGGGTCCCCGGTGCGTGCACCGCGGAGAGCGCGGGCGAAACCGTGGGCGTTGAGCGCCAGGTGCGCGGCGACGTGTCCGCGGCTCCAGCCGGGCAGCAGGCTCGGGTCACGGAGCTGCTCGTCGGTCAGTCCCTCCAGCGCGGAGAGGTAGCGGGTGGTGGCCTCGAGAACGGCCTCGACCGGGTTCACGCGCCCCATCATCCACCCCTGGGGCGCCGCGGAAATCGGCGGTGTCGGCGGCGCTCCGTAGGCTGGGGCACGTGGCTGACCAGCTGATCATTCGCGGTGCCCGCGAGCACAACCTCAAGGACGTCTCGCTCGACCTGCCCCGCGACTCCCTCATCGTGTTCACCGGCCTGTCGGGCTCCGGCAAGTCGAGCCTCGCCTTCGACACGATCTTCGCGGAGGGCCAGCGCCGCTACGTGGAGTCGCTGTCGGCGTACGCCCGGCAGTTCCTCGGCCAGATGGACAAGCCCGACGTCGACTTCATCGAGGGCCTGTCGCCGGCCGTCTCGATCGACCAGAAGTCGACGTCCAAGAACCCCCGATCGACCGTCGGCACCATCACCGAGGTCTACGACTACCTGCGGCTCCTCTACGCGCGGGCCGGCCGACCGCACTGTCCGACCTGTGGCGCGCCGATCGAGCGGCAGACCCCGCAGCAGATCGTCGACCGGGTGCTGACGCTGGAGGAGGGCCGCCGGTTCCAGGTGCTCGCTCCCGTGGTCCGCGGCCGCAAGGGCGAGTTCGTCGACCTGTTCCGCCAGCTCCAGACCCAGGGCTTCAGCCGGGCCCGGGTGGACGGCCAGACCTACAACCTCGACGAGCCGCCCACGCTCGACAAGAAGTACAAGCACTCGATCGAAGTGGTGGTCGACCGGCTCGCGGTCAAGGACAGCGCGAAGCGGCGGCTCACCGACTCGGTCGAGACCGCGCTCAACCTCGCCAGCGGCCTGGTGGTCCTCGACTTCGTCGACCTGCCCGAGAAGGACCCGGGCCGCGAGATGCGGTTCAGCGAGAAGATGGCCTGCCCCAACGAGCACGCCATCGACACCGACGAGCTCGAGCCCCGTTCGTTCTCCTTCAACTCCCCGTTCGGCGCCTGCCCGTCGTGCACCGGCCTCGGCACCCGGATGGAGGTCGACCCGGAGCTCGTCGTCCCCGACCCGACCGCGACCCTCGCCGAGGGCGCGCTCCAGCCGTGGAGCCACGCCCACGTCGCCGACTACTTCGGCAAGCTCGTCCAGGCGCTGGGCGAGGAGCTCGGCTTCGACATGGACACCCCCTGGGAGCAGCTGTCGGCCAAGGCCCGCAAGTCGGTCCTCGACGGCCACCCCACCAAGGTCCACGTCGTCACCAAGAACCGCTACGGCCGCGAGCGCGCCTACTACGCCGACTTCGAGGGGGTCCGCTCCTACGTCGAGCGGCGACACCGCGAGGCCGAGAGCGACGTGAGCCGCGAGCGGTTCGAGGGCTTCATGCGCGAGGTCCCGTGCCCGGTCTGCGAGGGCTCGCGGCTCAAGCCGGTCTCCATGTCGGTCACCCTCGGCGCCAAGGACGCGGGCGGCATCGACATCGCCTCGCTGTGCGCCCTGCCGATCAACGAGACCGCCGACTACCTGCGCACCCTCGACCTGTCCGCCCGGGAGCGTCAGATCGGGGAGCGGGTGCTCAAGGAGATCCAGGAGCGGCTCCAGTTCCTGCTCGACGTCGGGCTGGACTACCTCACCCTCGACCGGCCGTCCGGGTCGCTGTCGGGCGGCGAGGCGCAGCGGATCCGGCTCGCGACCCAGATCGGGGCCGGGCTCGTCGGCGTCCTCTACGTCCTCGACGAGCCGTCCATCGGCCTTCACCAGCGCGACAACCAGCGGCTCATCGAGACCCTGGTGCGGCTCAAGGACCTCGGCAACACGCTCATCGTCGTCGAGCACGACGAGGACACCATCCGGGTCGCCGACTGGGTCGTCGACATCGGCCCCGGGGCCGGCGAGCACGGCGGCCAGGTCGTCCACTCCGGGACGGTCAAGGAGCTGCTCGAGCACCCCGACTCGATGACGGGGGAGTATCTCTCCGGTCGCCGCGAGATCCCCGTGCCCGCCGTACGACGCCCGCGGACGGTGGGCCGCGAGCTCAAGGTCCACGGCGCGCGCGAGCACAACCTCCAGAACATCGACGTCAGCTTCCCGCTCGGGCTCTTCGTCGCGGTGACCGGCGTCTCCGGCTCCGGCAAGTCGACCCTCGTCAACGACATCCTCTACACGTCGCTGGCCAAGGAGCTCCACCGTGCTCGCTCGATCCCGGGGCGCCACCAGAAGATCACCGGCATCGAGCACGTCGACAAGGTCATCCACGTCGACCAGGGGCCGATCGGGCGCACGCCGCGCTCCAACCCGGCGACCTACACGGGGGTCTTCGACCACGTCCGCAAGCTCTTCGCCTCGACCCCCGAGGCCAAGATCCGCGGCTACCAGCAGGGCCGGTTCTCGTTCAACGTCAAGGGCGGCCGCTGTGAGGCGTGCGCCGGCGACGGCACGATCAAGATCGAGATGAACTTCCTGCCCGACGTCTACGTGCCGTGCGAGGTCTGCCACGGTGCCCGCTACAACCGCGAGACGCTCGAGGTGCACTACAAGGGCAAGACCATCGCCGAGGTCCTCGACATGCCGATCGAGGACGCGCTCGAGTTCTTCGGGGCCGTCCCGGCGATCGCGCGACACATGAAGACGCTGGTGGAGGTCGGCCTCGGCTACGTCCGGCTCGGCCAGCCGGCCACGACCCTGTCCGGAGGCGAGGCGCAGCGGGTCAAGCTGTCCACCGAGCTCCAGAAGCGGTCGACCGGCCGGACCGTCTACGTCCTCGACGAGCCGACCACGGGCCTGCACTTCGAGGACATCCGCAAGCTGCTCGGGGTGCTCTCCTCGTTGGTCGACAAGGGCAACTCGGTGCTCGTGATCGAGCACAACCTCGACGTCATCAAGACCGCTGACTGGATCGTCGACATGGGCCCCGAGGGCGGTTCGCGCGGCGGCACGGTGGTCGGCCAGGGCACGCCGGAGGAGATCGCGGCGACGCAGGCGAGCTTCACCGGCCAGTTCCTCAAGCCGCTGCTCGAGGGCCGGGCGGCGGCACAGCCGAAGCGCAAGCGGGCGGCAGCCAAACGCTGAGGAACTGCTGTGACCTGCGATTCGCACCTGTTCCGGGCACGGGCCGGACCGTAGGGTGATTCACATGTCAACGATCAGCAGGCGACAGGCGATCACGGGGGCGGCCACCGTCGGGGTGGGTGTTCCCCTCTTGGCGGCGTGCGGCGACGACGGCTCCGACCCGAAGGCCGACGCCTCGGACCCGGCGACCTCCTCTGCCCCGCAACCGTCGACGGACGCCCCGTCCGACACCGGTGCACCGACCTCCGACCCGCCGGCCGGCGGCGGCATCTCGACCTCCGACGTCCCCGTCGGCGGTGGCATCGTGGTCGTCGAGGAGTCGGTCGTGGTCACGCAGCCGACCGAGGGCGAGTTCAAGGCGTTCACCGCGGTGTGCACCCATGCCGGGTGCCTGGTGGCGCGGGTGAGCACGGAGATCGAGTGCGACTGCCACGGCAGCCGCTACTCGATCGAGGACGGCTCCGTCGTCGGCGGCCCGGCCCCGACCCCGCTCGGGGAGTTCACGGTCACCGTCTCCGGCGACCAGATCACGGTCGAATGACGACTCTCCGCAACGCCCGGCCGACCCGGAGGATCCTCTTCCACGGTCTGGGCGCCCTCGGGGTGGCCGCTGCCCTCGCCGGCTGCGGCGGCGACGACGGTGACGGCGCGACGCCGGACCTGGAGGCCGGCACCGAGCTGACCACGACCGACGAGGTCCCGGTCGGCGGCGGCATCATCCTCACCGAGGAGAAGGTCGTGGTGACCCAGCCGACCGCAGGCGAGTTCAAGGCGTTCACCGCCGTCTGCACCCACCAGCAGCTCACGGTCACCTCGGTCGAGGACGGCGTCATCCACTGCGACAACCACGGCAGCGCCTACGACGCCGCGACCGGCGAGGTCGTCCAGTCGCCTGCCCCCGACCCGCTCGCGTCGATCGCGATCGAGGTCAGGGACGGCAAGATCCTCACTGTGTGAGGGCCGAGGCGCGCCACCGCTCGTCGCGCGGCGAGGGGCGGCGGTCCAGGCGCGCGTCGAGGAGTGTGCGCGCGTCGTCGTACCGCTCGGCGCGGAGCAGCGCCGCGATCCGGGTCTCCTCCACGATCTCGCGCTGCGCGTCGGAGCCGCCGAAGCGCCAGCACAGAGGAGCGAGCTCGGCGAGCCGGTCGGCCGCCTCCGAGGCGCGCCCGGAGCCGAGCAGACCGAGCGCCCGCGCCAGCGGGGCGACCACCTCGCGCTGGGTGGCGTGCGGGTGGCCGGCGCACCGGTCGGCCAGCCGCCGGAGCGCGTCGAGGTCTCCGAGCGCGAGCAGGGTGACGGCGGCGTGCATCCCGAGGAACGCCGTCGCCGGTGCCTCGAGCACACCGCGGCCGGCGGCGCGGGCGACCTCCTCCAGGTCGGGGACGGTCGCCGCGTCGGGCGTCAGCGCCCAGCGGTAGAGCAGCGAACCGGTGTCGACCAGGGCGCGGCAGCCGACCGCCTGCCGTGGCTGGAGCTGGGTCTCGTAGCGCCGGCGGACGGCGTCCAGGTCGCCGAGCGAGAGCTCGTGGAGCGCGGCGTGCCAGGAGAAGTGCGTGAGGCTCTCGGTCCCCGCTCCGTCACCGGCGACCCACGCGTCCATCCAGGCCAGGCCGGCATCGTGGTCGCCGGTCTCGTAGTGTGCGTGCGCTCGGGCGTGGGCCGCGTGGCCGGCCGTGGGGTCCGCAGCCAAGGCCGAGCAGGACAGCGTCATCGCGTCGTCGTAGCGGCGTTGCTCCTGGCGGACGAAGGCCAGCAGGCCGAGGAACCACGGGTCGTCGCCGTACGCCGGCGCGGCGGCCTCCACGATCGCCCAGGCCTCCGCAGGCACCTCGGTGACCCCGGCGAACGCGATCGTCGGCATGGCGACCGACAGCAGGACGGCGTCGCGCGGGTAGGTCCGGAGGTGCTGGAGGAGCGGCAGGTGGTCGCCCTGGAGGTGCCGGTCGACGGCGTGGACGTGGCTGCGCTCCCGCTCGGTCGCGCGACCGACGAGGCGGCGGGCGTCCTCGAGCCGGGAGACGATGTCGACGTCGACGCACATCTCGTGACCGAGCAGGGCCAGGTCGGCGTGCGCAAGGGCGAAGGTCGGGTCGTGCGCCAGCGCCGCCGCGATCCGGACGTGGGCGTCGCGGCGCAGCCGCAGCAGGTCGCGCACTCCGGAGACGTAGGCCCCGGCAGCGGCGTCGCCCGTGGTCAGGTGATAGCCGTAGTCGTCACGACACCCTCCGCCCACCGTCATGGCGCCAGTCTCTCCCCGCGTCCGCCACGACACGACCATTTCGTGCCCGGATGTGCCGATCACCCTGGAGGGGGCCGGGCCGTCGGCGCCGGTCCGTAGGGTTGGGGCGTGTCGCAGAGCTATCGCCCGAAGCCGGGGGAGATCCCCACCGAGCCCGGGGTCTACCGCTTCCGCGACCAGCAGCGCCGCGTGATCTACGTCGGCAAGGCCAAGAACCTGCGCGCCCGGCTCTCGTCGTACTTCCAGGACGTCGGCAACCTCCACCAGCGCACCGCGACCATGGTCGCGACCGCCGCGTCGGTGGAGTGGACCGTCGTCAAGACGGAGGTCGAGGCCCTCCAGCTCGAGTACTCCTGGATCAAGGAGTACGACCCGCGGTTCAACGTGAAGTACCGCGACGACAAGTCCTACCCGTGGCTCGCGGTGACGGTCGGGGAGGAGTTCCCCCGGGTGATGGTCGGGCGCGGTGCCAAGCGCCGCGGCACCCGTTACTTCGGTCCCTACAGCCACGCCTGGGCGATCCGCGAGACCGTCGACATCCTGCTGAGGGTCTTCCCGATGCGCTCGTGCAGCAACGGCGTCTTCAAGCGCTCCCAGCAGATCGGCCGGCCGTGCCTGCTCGGCTACATCGACAAGTGCGCCGCGCCGTGCGTCGGCAACGTGAGCGCCGAGGAGCACCGCGCGATCGTCGACGACTTCTGCGAGTTCATGGCCGGCCGGACGGCCGCCTTCACCAAACGCATCGAGAAGGAGATGTACGCCGCCAGCGACGACCTCGACTTCGAGCGGGCAGCGCGGCTCCGTGATGACCTCGGCGCGATGCAGAAGGCGCTGGAGAAGCAGGCGGTGGTGCTGGGCGACGGCGCTGACGCCGACGTGATCGCGCTCGCGGAGGACCCGCTCGAGGTCGCGGTCCAGGTCTTCTACGTGCGCGGCGGCCGGATCCGCGGGCAGCGCGGGTGGGTGGCCGACCGTACCGACGACGGCGGCACCCCCGAGCTGGTCGACGACTTCCTGCTCCAGCTCTACGCGGGCGAGCCCGACTCGGTGCCGCGCGAGATCCTCGTCCCGGAGCTGCCGCCCGACGTGGCGACGTTCGAGCAGCTCCTCAGCGACCTCAAGGGGTCCAAGGTCGCGATCCGGGTCCCCCAGCGGGGCGACAAGAAGCTGCTCCAGGAGAACGTCGCCCGCAACGCGGTCGAGGCCCTGGCCCTGCACAAGACCAAGCGCGCCAGCGACCTCACGACCCGCAACCAGGCCCTCGCCGAGATCGCCGACGCGCTGGGGCTCGACGAGGCGCCGCTGCGCATCGAGTGCTACGACGTCTCCCACATCCAGGGGACCGAGATCGTCGCCTCCATGGTGGTGTTCGAGGACGGGTTGGCGCGCAAGGGGGAGTACCGCCGGTTCGTCATCCGCGACCAGGAGGGGTCGGACGACGTCGCGGCGATGCACGAGGTGATCACCCGCCGCTTCCGCCGGCTGCTCGACGAGCAGGCGCGCAGCGAGGAACGGATGGGGGACGACGGCCCCATGCTCGTCGACCCCGACACCGGACGCCCGCGGAAGTTCGCCTACGCGCCCGGGCTGGTGGTGGTCGACGGCGGCGCACCGCAGGTCGCCGCCGCCCAGCGCGCGCTCGACGAGCTCGGCATCGACGACATCCCGATCTGCGGTCTCGCCAAGCGGCTCGAGGAGGTCTGGCTGCCCGGCGAGCCGGATCCCGTGATCCTGCGACGCAGCTCCGAGGGCCTCTACCTGCTGCAGCGGGTCCGGGACGAGGCCCACCGGTTCGCCATCGCCCACCACCGTGGCCGCCGGTCGAAGTCGATGGTCGAGAGCCTGCTCGACGACGTACCCGGGCTCGGGGAGGTGCGCCGCAAGACCCTGCTGCGCCACTTCGGGTCGCTCAAGAAGCTCCGGGAGGCCGAGGTCGAGGAGATCGCCGCCGTCCCCGGCATCGGGCCCCGGACCGCGACCGCGATCAAGGATGCCGTCACGGCGGGGGACGCGACAGCGCGCACGAGGACCGGGAAGACTACGTCGTCATGAGCGGGGTCTTGAGCGAGGTGGAGGACGACGGCCAGGCAGGCGTCGGCGAGCTGGTCGTCATCACCGGGATGACCGGCGCCGGCCGCAGCACCGCGGCGAAGGAGCTGGAGGACCTCGGGTTCTTCGTCATCGACAACCTCCCGCCGAGCATGCTGGCCGAGGCGGTGCGCATCGTCGACGCCGGCCAGGGCCGTAGCCAGCGGATCGCGGTCGTGGTCGACGTCCGCTCCGGCTCCTTCTTCCAGGGCCTGCGCAGCGCGCTCGCCCACGGTGTGCGAGGCCGCAACACCACGTTGGTCTTCCTCGACGCGACGATCGACGTCCTGGTCCGCCGGCAGGAGGCGGCGCGCCGCCCCCACCCGCTCCAGGAGGGCGGACGGCTCCTCGACGGTCTGGAGCGCGAACGGATCGTGCTCGCCGACCTGCGCAGCGACGCCGACCTGGTCATCGACACGACCAATCTCAACGTCCACCAGCTCACCGACCGGATCGCCGAGTCGTTCGGCACGCCCGAGACCACCCAGCTGCGGGTCACGACGATCAGCTTCGGCTTCAAGTACGGCATCCCGGTCGACGCCGACTACGTCGCCGACATGCGGTTCCTGCCCAACCCGCACTGGGTGCCCGAGCTGCGCGCCCACTCCGGACGGGACCAGGACGTCGCCGACTACGTCCTCGGCCGGCCCGGCGCGCAGGAGTTCCTCGACCAGTACGTCGGGCTGCTCACGGGTGTGGCCGAGGGCTACCTGCGCGAGGGCAAGCGCTTCATGCGGGTCGCGATCGGCTGCACCGGCGGCAAGCACCGCAGCGTGGCGATGAGCGAGGAGATCGCCCGCCGCATGCAGGAGATCGGCTACGTCGCCCGCGCCATCCACCGCGACCTCGGGCGGGAGTGATGACACCCAGCCATCGGCCGCAGGCCTCCTCCCTCGAGCGCGCCCAGGCGGTGGTGGCACTCGGAGGCGGCCACGGGCTGCACGCCTCGTTGACCGCGTTGCGGATGCTCGTCGACGACCTGACCGTCGACGAGCTCACCGCGGTCGTGACGGTGGCCGACAACGGCGGTTCCTCGGGGCGGCTGCGCGGTGAGTTCGGGGTGCTTCCGCCGGGTGACCTGCGGATGGCGCTCGCCGCGCTCTGCGGCGACGACGAGTGGGGCGACACCTGGGCGCGGGTGCTCCAGCACCGGTTCGAGGGCCACGGGGAGATGCGCGGGCACGTGGTCGGCAACCTGCTGATCGTCGGTCTCTGGGAGCTCCTGGGCGACCACGTCGACGCGCTCGACTGGGTCGGACGGCTGCTCGGAGCCAAGGGCCGGGTGCTGCCGATGGCGATGACCCCGATGGACATCACCGCCGAGGTCCGCGGCCTCGGCGCCGACCCCGATGCGCTCACGACGGTCCGCGGTCAGGTCGAGGTCGCGACCACCGACGGGGTCATCGACTCGGTCGCCCTCGACCCGCCCGACCCCGACGTCACCCCCGCGGCGCTGGCCGCGATCGAGGAGGCCGACTGGGCGGTGCTCGGGCCGGGTTCGTGGTTCAGCTCGGTCATCCCGCACCTGCTCGTCCCGCAGCTGCGCGATGCGCTCGCCGCGACCGAGGCACGGCTCATCGTCGTACTGAACCTCGCCGAGCAGCAGGGCGAGACCCACGGCTTCGGTCCCGCCGACCACCTGTCGGTGCTGGCCGAGCATGCGCCCGACCTCAAGGTCCACACGGTGCTGGCCGACCGGGAGAGCGTGGGGGAGGAGCTCGACGACCTCCGGTCGGTGGTCACGGCTCTCGGCGCGCGCCTCGTCATCGACGACGTCGCGATGAGCGACGGGACCCCCCGCCACGACCCGACCCTGCTCGCCGCTGCCTACACCCGGATCATGCAGACCACCTGAGGATCGGCCGTCGTCCGCGTCTCCCGGTCCCGTCCGAGGGTTGTTGACGGAGGTGGCAGGATCGACCCATGGCGATGACGGCTCAGGTCAAGGCGGAACTGGCCAGCACCCCGGTCACCAAGGCGTGTTGTCGCAAGGCGGAGGTCGCCTCCACCCTGCGCTTCGCCGGCGGTCTCCACATCGTGGGCGGCCGGATCGTCGTCGAGGCCGAGCTCGACACCGGCGCCGCCGCGCGCCGGCTGCGTCGCGACATCGGTGAGATGTACGGGCAGGCCTCCGACGTGGTGATGGTCCAGGGCAACGGCATCCGCAAGGGCAGCCGCTACATCGTCCGCGTGGTCAAGGACGGGGAAGCGCTCGCGCGCCAGACGGGTCTCCTCGACCAGCGCGGCCGGCCGATCCGTGGACTGCCGCCGGCCGTCGTCTCGGGTGGCGGCTGCGACGCGGTCGCCGCCTGGCGGGGCGCGTTCCTCGCCCACGGGTCGCTCACCGAGCCCGGCCGCTCGTCCTCGCTCGAGGTCACCTGCCCCGGCTCCGAGGCCGCCCTCGCGCTCGTCGGCGTCGCCCGCCGACTCGGGATCCAGGCCAAGGCCCGCGAGGTGCGGGGCGTCGACCGCGTGGTCATCCGCGACGGCGACGCGATCGGTCAGCTCCTCACCCGGCTCGGCGCCCACGAGACGCTGATGGCCTGGGAGGAGCGCCGGATGCGGCGCGAGGTCCGGGCGACCGCCAACCGCCTCGCCAACTTCGACGACGCCAACCTGCGCCGTTCCGCCCGCGCCGCCGTCACCGCCGGTGCTCGCGTCGACCGTGCCATGGAGATCCTCGGTGACGACGTCCCCGACCACCTGAAGATGGCCGGTGAGCTCCGGCTCGAGCACAAGCAGGCCTCCCTCGAGGAGCTCGGTCAGCTCCACGAGCCGGTGTTGACGAAGGACGCGATCGCCGGCCGGATACGGCGTCTCCTGGCGATGGCGGACAAGAAGGCCGAGGAGCTCGGCATCCCGGACACCGAGGCGTCGCTGACGCCGGAGATGCTCGCGGGCGACAGCTGACGGTCGCACCCTGGGCGGGTGATCCAGACCACACCTCGGCCGGGTAGGGTCGATCCGCGGGTGACTGAACGCCCGGAACCTGACGTCTGGCGGGTGACCGAACGCCCTCCACCGAGACTAGGAGCACTTCGCTGTGACCGTACGCGTAGGCATCAACGGCTTCGGCCGGATCGGCCGCAACTTCTTCCGCGCAGTCCGCGCGAGCGGCCTCGACATCGAGATCGTCGGCGTCAACGACCTGACCGACAACGCGACCCTGGCCCACCTTCTCAAGTACGACTCGATCCTGGGTCGGCTCGACGCGGACGTGAGCTCGACCGACGAGGCGATCGTCGTCGGTGGCACCGAGATCAAGGCGTTCGCCGAGCGCGACCCCGCCGCGCTGAAGTGGGCGGACCTGGGCGTCGACGTCGTCGTCGAGTCGACCGGGTTCTTCACCGACGCCACCAAGGCGCGCGCGCACGTCGACGGTGGTGGCGCGAAGAAGGTCATCATCTCCGCGCCCGCGTCCAACGAGGACATCACGATCGTGATGGGCGTCAACCACGAGCTGTACGACGCCGCGCAGCACACCGTGATCTCCAACGCGTCGTGCACCACCAACTGCCTCGGGCCGATGGCCAAGGCGCTCAACGACGGTCTCGGCATCAACAAGGGCCTGATGACCACCATCCACGCCTACACCGCGGACCAGAACCTGCACGACAACATCCACAAGGACCCGCGTCGCGCGCGTGCCGCCGCGCTCAACATCGTCCCGACCTCCACCGGCGCGGCGAAGGCGATCGGCCTGGTGCTGCCCGAGCTCAAGGGCAAGCTCGACGGCTACGCCCTGCGCGTCCCGACCCCGACCGGTTCGCTCACCGACCTCTCCTTCGAGGCGGCGCGCGAGACCAGCGTCGAGGAGGTCAACGAGATCGTGAAGGCCGCCGCCGATGGCCGGATCCTGCGCTACTCGACCGACCCGATCGTGTCCTCGGACATCGTCACCGACCCGGCGTCGTGCATCTTCGACGCCCCGCTGACCAAGGTCATCGGCAACCAGGTCAAGGTCGCTGGTTGGTACGACAACGAGTGGGGCTACTCCAACCGCCTCGCGGACCTCATCGTCCACGTCGGCGCGACCCTCTGATCGATGGGTGAATTCGCAGGACTGGGCGAGGTGGGCGGCAAGCGCGTCCTCGTCCGGTCGGACCTCAACGTGCCCCTGAACGGGGCCACCATCACCGACGACGGTCGGATCCGGGCGAGCGTGCCGACCATCCAAGCGCTGGCGGAGGCCGGGGCGCGGGTGGTCGTCACCGCCCACCTGGGTCGCCCGAAGGGCGAGCCGGACCCCGCGTACTCCCTGGCCCCGGTCGCCGCTCGGCTGGGTGAGCTGCTCGGCCAGGAGGTCGCGTTCGCGACCGACACCGTCGGCTCCTCGGCCCAGGAGACCGTCGCCGCGCTCGAGGACGGACAGGTCGCCGTCCTCGAGAACGTGCGCTTCAACGCGGGGGAGACGAGCAAGGACGAGGGCGAGCGCGGTGCGTTCGCCGACCAGCTCGCTGCGCTGGCTGACGCGTTCGTCTCGGACGGTTTCGGCGTCGTGCACCGCAAGCAGGCGTCGGTCTACGACGTCGCCGAGCGGCTGCCGCACGCGATGGGCGGTCTGGTCGCCGCGGAGGTCGACGTCCTGCGTCGCCTCACCGTGCAGCCCGAGCGGCCCTACGTCGTCGTGCTCGGCGGGTCGAAGGTGTCCGACAAGCTCGGCGTCATCGACAACCTGCTCGGCAAGGCCGACAAGCTGCTCATCGGTGGCGGCATGATGTTCACCTTCCTCGCGGCCGAGGGCCACGAGGTCGGCAAGAGCCTCCTCGAGGAGGACCAGCTCGAGGTCTGCCGGGACTACCTGCGGCGCGCCCACGAGTCCGGCGTGGAGCTGATCCTCCCGACCGACATCGTCGTCGACACCGAGTTCCCGGCGGGTGAGCGCACCCCGGCCCCGTTCGTCGTACCGTCCTCGGAGATCCCCTCGGACACGCTCGGCCTCGACATCGGCCCGGACAGCGCGGCGATCTACGCCAAGGCGCTCGCCGATGCGCGGACCGTCTTCTGGAACGGGCCGATGGGCGTGTTCGAGGTCGATGCGTTCGCGGCCGGCACCCGCGCCGTCGCCGCAGCCCTGACGCAGGTCTCGGCCAACGGCGGGCTGACCGTCGTCGGCGGGGGCGACTCCGCCGCCGCGGTCCGCACCCTCGGCTTCGACGAGGCCGCGTTCGGCCACATCTCCACCGGCGGTGGCGCCAGCCTCGAGTACCTCGAGGGCAAAGAGCTCCCCGGCATCACCGTTCTGGAAAAGGGCTGACGACACATGGCTGCTCCATCAACGACCCGTACGCCGATCATGGCCGGCAACTGGAAGATGAACCTCAACCACCAAGAAGCGGTGGTGCTGGTCCAGAAGCTGGCGTGGACCCTGTCCGACAAGCGCCACGACTACGGCAAGGTCGAGGTCGTCGTACTGCCGCCGTTCACCGACATCCGTTCGGTGCAGACGCTCGTCGACGGTGACCGGCTCTCGATCAAGCACGGTGCGCAGGACATCTCCGTGCACGAGTCGGGTGCCTACACCGGTGAGATCTCCGGCGGCATGCTCGCCAAGCTCGGCTGCTCCTACGTGACCGTCGGTCACTCCGAGCGCCGGCAGTTCCACGCGGAGACCGACGAGCTGGTCGCCGCCAAGGCCAAGACAGCGATCAAGGCCGGCATCACGCCCATCGTGTGCGTCGGCGAGGGCCTCGCGATCCGACAGGAGGGCACGCACGTGCCCTACAACACCGCGCAGGTCGTCGGCTCGCTCGCGGGTCTGACGGCCAAGCAGGTCGCCAAGATCGTCATCGCCTACGAGCCCGTCTGGGCCATCGGGACCGGCGAGGTCGCGACCCCCGACGACGCCCAGGAGGTCTGTGCCGCCATCCGCGGGCAGATCAAGGAGTCGTACGGCGCCGACGTGGCCGAGGCGGTCCGGATCCAGTACGGCGGCTCGGTCAAGGCGGCCAACGTGGCCGGCATCATGGCGCAGCCCGACATCGACGGCTGCCTCGTGGGCGGTGCCAGCCTCCAGGCCGACGAGTTCGGCGGGATCTGCCGGTTCTACGACATGCCGGTGCTCTGACGAACACCCGGTCCGTTGGTGGTGCCCCGTCTGCGGGGCACCACTACGAGCTCGGGAGGTAGCGGCTTCAGGGCACC
Organism: Nocardioides stalactiti; assembly: GCF_014180715.1. Taxonomy (GTDB): domain Bacteria; phylum Actinomycetota; class Actinomycetes; order Propionibacteriales; family Nocardioidaceae; genus Nocardioides; species Nocardioides stalactiti. Next base: position 22,270 of record NZ_JACEFC010000027.1, read on the forward strand.
GGGACCGTGGCGCCGAAGGCGCTGAAGGGGCCCGTTCCCACGGCGTTGGTAGCGCGCACCCGGCAGTGGTAGTTCTTTCCGCCGGACAGCAGGGTCACGTTCAAGGGGCTGGACGTGCCCGACGTGGTCCGTGCCACGCCGCCGTCGGTGCTGAGGCACTGCGCGGTGAACCCGGTGATCGCGCTGCCTCCGGTCGATCCCGGGGTGAATGCCACCGAGATCGCTCCGGACGACGGGGTCGAGGAGGTCACCGTCGGGGCAGCCGGTGCCGTCGCGCCGACCATGACCGTGGCGCCGAAGGCGCTGAAGGGGCTCACCCCCACGGCGTTGGTCGCGCGCACCCGGCAGTGGTAGTTCTTCCCGCCGGACAACGACGTCACGATCAAGGGACTGGTGGGCCCCGTCTTTGACCTCGCCACGCCGCCGTCGGTGCTCAGGCACTGCGCGGTGAACCCGGTGATCGCGCTGCCTCCGGAGGATCCCGGGGTGAACGCCACCGAGATGGCTCCGGACGACGGGGTCGAGGAGGTCACCGTCGGCGCGGCCGGCGCTGTCGCGCCGACCGGGACCGTGGCGCCGAAGGCGCTGTAAGGACTCGTTCCCACGGCGTTGGTCGCGCGCACCCGGCAGTGGTAGTTCTTCCCGCCGGACAGCAGGGTCACGTTCAAGGGGCTGGACGTGCCCGACTTGGTCCGTGCCACGCCGCCGTCGGTGCTGAGGCACTGCGCGGTGAACCCGGTGATCGCGCTGCCTCCGGAGGATCCCGGGGTGAACGCCACCGAGATAGCTCCGGACGACGGGGTCGAGGAGGTCACCGTCGGCGCGGCCGGTGCCGTCGCGCTCGGCAGGGAGCCGACGTCGCCCGCGTTGTTGTGAGGCACGGGACTGGCGGCGAGGTCGAAGTCGGCGGCACTGTCGTTGGTGTCGTCCCCGGGCTCCAACAAGGACGGATTCCCGGCGCTGATGTCCCGGAGCGCGGCGCCACCGCCGACAGGGAGGCCGCTTGCCGGCCGGAAGGGGTTGCCCACCCCGGTAGGGCTGCCCGTGTAGTCACCCCAGGCGAAACAGTCGACAGCCGTCTCGAAGCAGACCTTTCCACCGGTCGGCACCAGCGACGGGGTGATGACCAGGTCGGCTGTGATGTCGAAGAGTGACTCCGCTTGGGCGGTTGCGATCAGGATGTAGCCCTGGTCGGACCCGTTCGAGACGTTGCTGGGAAAGACGAAGGTGTCGGTCAACGTTCCGGCCGCGTCGAAGACGAAGAGCTCGTGGTTGGCAACGACGTTCTGGTTGGCCGCCCGCATCTGCAGCTCGACGAACTGCGCGTCGCCGGGGGTGTCGACCGTCCCGATCCAGACCTGGCGGATGTTCATGAGGTGGAACGCGGCGTACGACGGCACCGCACTGATGGCGAGCACGGCGGGGACAGCGACCGCGATCGCCATCAGGAGTCGGAGCAGGCGGATCCCCATGTCAGAACCTTCGGGTCGCGAGAGAAAGAGCGGTGCAACCTACATTCGACGCCCGAGGCACAGCAGATTTGCCCGAGCATGAACCAGCTGCGCAGGACCGTCAACCTCGGGGCCCCGGCAGCGACCGAGGTGAGGGTCACGCGCGGGTGAAGGCGCCTCCGGCACCGGCCGTTTCACCGACATTCCGGTGGTGTGACGAACACGCAGTCCCATGGTGGTGTCCCACCTGCGGGACGCCACCGTGCCTGACGTAGGATCCCTGGCGTGCTGGAAACCACGTTCACCGTCCTGCTCGTGATCACGAGCTTGCTGATGATCCTGCTCGTGCTGCTGCACAAGGGTCGCGGCGGCGGACTGTCCGACATGTTCGGCGGCGGTGTCTCCAGCTCGTTGGGCGGCTCCTCGGTGGCCGAGCGCAACCTCGACCGGTTCACGATCGGCATCGGCGTCATCTGGTTCGCCACGGTCATCGCGCTCGGTCTGCTGCTGGCCTACCAGTAGTCCGATCGACAGCACGTCGAACACCGCATCAACTCTCGACCCCGAGATCAAGAAAACGTCCGGGACCGCCGGATCGAGCTGAGGAGAACACGTTGGCTGGTGGAGGCAACGCGATTCGCGGAAGCCGTGTCGGTGCGGGCCCCATGGGCGAGGCCGAGCGCGGCGAGGCAGCGCCCCGACAGGCGGTCACCTACTTCTGCGCCCACGGCCACCGGTCCGTGATCGCCTTCTCCGTCGAGGCCGTCGTGCCCGACTCCTGGGACTGCCCCAAGTGCGGGCTTCCGGCCGGCCTCGACTCCGAGAACGCCCCGCCGGCGCCGAAGATCGAGCCCTACAAGACCCACCTCGCCTACGTGAAGGAGCGCCGCTCCGACAAGGAGGCCGAGGTCATCCTCGACGAGGCGATCCAGCTCCTCCGCTCCCGTCGGAAGTCCGGCGAGATCATCTTCTGACGAACCCGCGGGGTTTGGTCGCCGAGCCCGCGGGGTTTGGTCGCCGAGCCCGCGGGGTTTGTCTGAAACCGCCAGGTTCGTCGGCCATTGTGTGCAGGTTCGTGGGCCGAAGTGTGCGGGTTCGTGGGCCGAAGTGTGCGGGTTCGTGGGCCGAAGTGTGCGGGTTCGTGGGCTAGAGGAGGGCGGCGGCGTCGTGGTCGAGGAACCAGGTGGTCTCCTGGGTGCCACGGACGCCGCGGGCGGGGGTGTCGGTGACGGTGCCGTCCTCGGCGAGGGCACGGCGTACGGCGTCGGCCTTGGCCTCGCCGCTGGCGAGGAACCACACCGCCGCTGAGTGGGCCAGCGCCTCGAGCGTCAGCGACACCCGGTGCGACGGCGGCTTCGGCGAGCCGGTGACGCCGACGGCGATGTCGTGGGCGTCGAGCTGGGGGAAGCCGGGGAACAGCGACGCGACGTGGCCGTCGGGACCGACGCCGAGCATCGTCACCAGGAACTCGTGGGCGGGGGAGCCGCGGAGCTCGGCGCCGTAGGCCCGGGCGGCTTCGTCGACCGAGCAGGCCGACGACGGCGGCGGGACCTCGTGGACCCGGTGGTCCGGCACGCCGAGCACGTCGAGGAACGCGGCGCGGGCCTGGCCCGCGTTGCGGTCGGGGGAGTCGCGGTCGACGTAACGCTCGTCGCCGAACCAGAAGTCCACCGCACCCCAGTCGACTCCGGAGTCCGGAGCGAGCCGGGCGACCTCGCGGTGGACCGCGTCGGCGATGGTGCCGCCGGTCAGGCAGATCGCGGGGACGTGGCCGGCCGCCTGGCTGTCGGCGATCCGGTGGAGGAGCTCGCCGGCGACGGCCGTCGCCAGCGTCCCCGGGTCGGCGTGGACCTCGACCGTCGGCTCGCTCACAGCCGGTGCTCCCGGTAGTACGCGATGAGTGCTCGCGTCGACGCGTCCTGCTGGGCCAGGGCGTCGGCGTCGCCGCCGACGGCTGGCGTGACCTGGAGGGCGAGCTGCTTGCCGAGCTCGACGCCCCACTGGTCGAAGCTGTCGATGCCCCACACGACGCCCTGGGTGAACGTGATGTGCTCGTAGAGCGCGACCAGCTGACCCAGCACTGCCGGGGTCAGCGCAGGCGCCATGATCGACGTCGTCGGGCGGTTGCCGGAGAACACGCGCGCGGGGACGATCGCCTCCGGAGTGCCCTCGGCCCGCACCTCGTCGGCCGTCTTGCCGAACGCCAACGCCTTGGTCTGGGCGAAGAAGTTGGCGAGGAAGAGCTCGTGCACGTCGACGCTCTGCCCGTCGTGGGCGTCGGTGAGCGGGTGCGCGGGGTTGGCAACGGCGATGAAGTCGGCCGGGATCAGCCGGGTGCCCTGGTGGATGAGCTGGTAGAACGCGTGCTGGCCGTTGGTGCCGGGCTCGCCCCAGAAGATCTCGCCGGTGGCACTGGTGACGGGGCTTCCGTCCCAGCGCACCCCCTTGCCGTTGGACTCCATCGTGAGCTGCTGGAGGTACGCCGCGAACCGGTGCAGCGACTGGGCGTAGGGGAGCACCGCATGGGTGTGGGCGCCGAGGAAGTTGACGTACCAGACGTTGAGCAGCCCCATGAGGGCCGGCACGTTCGCCTCGAGCGGCGTCGTCCGGAAGTGCTCGTCGATGGCGTGGAAGCCCGCCAGGAACTCGGCGAAGCGCTCGGGGCCGACGGCGATGACCACGGACGTGCCGATCGCGGAGTCGACGGAGTAGCGCCCGCCCACCCAGTCCCAGAAGCCGAAGGCGTTGGCGGGGTCGATCCCGAACGCCGCGACCTTGTCGAGCGCGGTCGAGACGGCGACGAAGTGCCGCGCGACGGCCCCGCGGGCGTCGTCGAGGCCGGCGAGCAGCCAGTCACGGCAGAGCCGGGCGTTGGTGAGGGTCTCGAGCGTCCCGAACGTCTTGCTCGCCACGATGAACAGGGTCGTCGCCGGGTCCAGGTCGGCGAGCGTCTCGGCGGTGTCGGTCGGGTCGATGTTGCTGATGAACCGGCACTCGATGTGCTCGTGCCGGTACGGCTTGAGCGCCTCGTAGGCCATCACCGGCCCGAGGTCCGAGCCGCCGATGCCGATGTTGACGACAGTGCGGATCCGCTCGCCGGTCGCACCGACCCAGGCACCCGACCGGACCTGATCGGCGAACGCGTAGACCCGGTCCAGCACCTCGTGGACGTCGGCGACCGTGTCTTGGCCGTCGACCTCCAGGCGGGTGCCGGCCGGGAGCCGCAGCGCCGTGTGGAGGACGGCCCGGTCCTCGGTGACGTTGATGTGCTCCCCGGCCAGCATCGCGTCGCGACGCTGCTCGAGGCCCACCGCGGCGCCGAGCTGCAGGAGGGCCTCGACGACCGCCTCGTCGACGAGGTTCTTGGACAGGTCGACGTAGAGGTCGGCTGCGGTGAAGGTCAACCGGTCGACCCGGCCGGGGTCGTCGGAGAACGCCTGGCGCAGGTCCACCGTCCCGGCGGCCGCGAGCTCGGTCAGGCGCGCCCACGCCGCGGTCGTCGTGGGGTCAACGGGTCCGGTCGTCGGGCTGGTCACCGGATCAGCCCATCTGGCCCTTGACCGTCTCCAGCAGCTCCAGCCAGGAGGTCTTGAACTTGTCGACGCCCTCGGTCTCGAGCGTCACGAAGACGTCGTCGAGGTCGATGCCGACCCGGGCGAGCTGACCGAACAGGGCCTGCGCCGAGTCGGCCATCCCGCTGACCTGGTCACCGGAGACCTCGCCGTGATCGGCGAACGCGTCGAGCGTCTTCTCCGGCATCGTGTTGACCGTGTCCGCGACGACGAGGTCCGTGACGTACAGCGTGTCGGGGTAGGCGGGGTTCTTCACGCCCGTGGACGCCCACAGCGGCCGCTGCACGTGGGCTCCGGCATCTGCCAGCGCCTGCCACCGCGGGCCGGAGAAGACCTCCTGGTACGCCGCGAAGGCGATCCGTGCGTTGGCCACCGCAGCCTTGCCACGCAGCGCCAGGGCCTCGTCAGTGCCGATCTTGTCGAGGCGGGCGTCGATCTCGGTGTCGACGCGCGACACGAAGAAGGACGCCACCGAGCGGATCGTCGCCAGGTCGACGCCGTTGTCCCTGGCCTGCTCGAGGCCGGTGAGATAGGCGTCCATCACCGCGCGGTAGCGGTCGGTGGAGAAGATCAGCGTGACGTTGACGCTGATGCCCTCGGCGATGACCGCGGTGATCGCCGGTAGCCCCTCGAGGGTCGCCGGGATCTTGATGAGCGCGTTGGGCCGGTCGACCGCAGCCCACAGCGCCTTGGCCGAGGCGACCGTCGCGTCGGTGTCGTTGGCCAGGGTCGGCTCGACCTCGATGGAGACCCGGCCGTCGTCGGACGTCGCGGCGGCGACGGGCGCCAGGATGTCGCAGGCGTTGCGGACGTCGTCGGTCGTGAGGTCGAAGATCACGCGGTCGACGTCGGCGCCCTGGGCGACCAGGCCGCGCACCTGCTCGTCGTACCGCTCGCCGTCGGAGATGGCGGCGGCGAAGATCGTGGGGTTCGTGGTCACCCCGACGACCGACTTCTCGGCGACCAGCGCCGCGAGGTTGCCGGTCTCGATCCGTTCGCGCGACAGGTCGTCGAGCCAGATGGACACACCGGCGTCCGCCAGTGCCTTCAAACGATCACTCATGGGTTCTCCTTCGTGAGTCTGTGGCTAGGGGCGGCCGCCGGGTGGGTTACTTGGCGGCTGCCTCGATGCTGTCCTTGGCGGCCTGGGCGACTGCTTCTGCAGTGATACCCACTTCTGCGAAGATCCGCTGGTAGTCGGCCGAAGCCCCGAAGTGCTCCAGGCTGACCATCCGGCCGGCGTCGCCGACGTACTCGCGCCAGCCCTGCCTGATACCGGCCTCCACGCTGACCCGCGCCCGGACCGTCGGCGGCAGCACCTGGTCGCGGTAGGCCTGGGTCTGCTGCTCGAACCACTCGATCGACGGCATCGACACGACCCGCGCGTTGATGCCCTCGGCGGCGAGCTGCTCGCGCGCCTGCACCGCGAGCTGCACCTCCGAGCCGGTGCCGATGAGGATGACGTCGGGCTGACCGCCGTCGGCCTCGACGAGGACGTAGCCGCCCTTCGCGACGTGCTCGGTGGTCGCGAAGCCGTCTTCGCCGCGCGGGAAGACCGGCAGGTTCTGGCGCGACAGGATGAGCCCGGCCGGTCGGTCGGTGTTGTGGAGGATCTGGAGCCAGGCGGCGACGGTCTCGTTGGCGTCGGCCGGCCGGACGATGTCGAGGCCCGGGATCCCGCGCAGCGCCCAGAGGTGCTCGACCGGCTGGTGCGTCGGGCCGTCCTCGCCGAGGCCGATCGAGTCGTGGGTCCAGACGTAGACGACCGGCGCCTGCATGAGCGCCGCGACCCGGACCGCGCCCCGCATGTAGTCGGAGAACGTCAGGAAGGTGCCACCGAAGACGCGGGTGCCGCCGTGGACGGCGATGCCGTTCATGATCGCGCCCATGGCGTGCTCGCGGATGCCGAAGTGGAGGACCCGGCCGTGCAGCGGGTCGGCCTGCCACTCCTCGACCGAGCGGTCCGCCGGGAGGAACGACGGGACGCCGTTGATCGTGGTGTTGTTGGAGCCGGCGAGGTCGGCCGAACCGCCCCAGAGCTCGGGCATCAGCGGGGCCACCGCGTTGATGACCTTGCCGGAAGCCGAACGGGTCGCGACGCCCTTGGCGTCGGCCGGGAACGACGGCAGCGCCGCCTCGACGCCCTCGGGGAGGGACCGCGACTTCATCCGGTGGAGGACCGCGGCCCGCTCGGGGTGGGCGGCGGCCCACACGTCGTACTGGCGGTCCCACTCGGCGCCCCACGCCTTGCCGCGCTCGAGCAGCGAGCGGGTGTGGGTGATGACGTCGTCGGGCACCTCGAAGTGCTGCTCGGGGTCGAAGCCGAGGACCTTCTTGGTGGCGGCGACCTCCTCGGCGCCGAGGGCCGAGCCGTGGGAGGCCTCGGTGTTCTGGGCGTTGGGGGAGGGCCAGGCGATGATCGTCTTGAGGACGATGAGAGAGGGCTGGTCGACGACGGCGTCGGCGGCGGCGATCGCGGCGTGCAGCGCGGGGACGTCCTCGTGGTAGTCGGCGCCGTTGGTGTGGTCGCCGTCCTTGGTCCAGTCGACGGTCTGGACGTGCCAGCCGTAGGCCTCGTAGCGCTTCGCGACGTCCTCGTTGAACGCGATGTGGGTGTCGCCCTCGATCGAGATCCGGTTGGCGTCGTAGATGACCGTGAGGTTGCCGAGCTCCTGGGTGCCGGCGATCGAGGAGGCCTCGCCGCTCACGCCCTCCTGGAGGTCGCCGTCCGAGGCGAGGACGTAGACGTGGTGGTCGAACAGCGACTCGCCCGCAGGGGACTCGGGGTCGAACATCCCGCGCTCGCGACGAGCGGCCATCGCCATGCCGACCGCGTTGGCGACACCCTGGCCGAGCGGTCCGGTGGTGACCTCGACGCCTGCGGTGTGGCCGAACTCCGGGTGGCCGGGGGTCTTGGAGCCCCAGGTGCGCAGGGACTCGAGGTCAGCCAGCTCGAGGCCGAACCCGCCGAGGAAGAGCTGGGTGTAGAGCGTGATCGAGCTGTGGCCGGCGCTCAGCACGAAGCGGTCGCGAGACATCCAGTCCGGGTCGGCCGGGTCGTGCCGCATGACCTTCTGGAAGAGGAGGTACGCCGCGGGTGCCAGACTCATCGCGGTGCCCGGATGGCCGTTGCCGACCTTCTGCACGGCGTCCATCGCGAGCACCCTCGCGGTGTCGACGGCCTTGCGGTCGAGGTCGGTCCAGTCCAGCTCCGGGATCATGCGTCCGAGCCTACTCAGCGGGTTCGGCCGGTCCGCAGCCGGTTCCCCGGGCCGGATGGCGGACGTGGGCCCGATCACCGATACACTCGGCTCGGCCCGACCCCTGCCGTGAGGTACCTCTGTGACGACCGTCGACCCTGACCGCCCAGCCACTCGGCTGGTCGTCGGCGTGAACGGTGTCGTCGAGCAGGGCGACATCCAGGAGAAGGCCACCTTCAAGGACGTCGTGATGGCCTACGTCGGCCTCACCAAGCCCCGGGTCATCGAGCTGCTGCTGCTGACGACCGTGCCGGTCATGTTCTTCGCCGCCGCCGGGGTCCCCGACCTCGGCCTGGTCGTCGCGACCGTCGCCGGTGGAGCGCTGTCGGCCGGCTCCGCGTCGGTCTTCAACTGCGTCTACGACCGCGACATCGACGAGCAGATGCGTCGTACCCGGCGCCGCGCGCTGCCGCGTCACATCGTGACGCCGCGGGCCGCGCTCGTCTTCGGATTCGTCCTCGGGATCCTCTCGACGGTGATCCTGTGGCAGTGGGTCAACCCGCTCTCGGCCGTGCTGTCCGTGGCCGCCAACGCGTTCTACGTCTTCGGCTACACGATGATCCTCAAGCGGAGGACCACCCAGAACATCGTCTGGGGCGGCATCGCCGGCTGCTTCCCGGCCCTCATCGGCTGGACCGCGGTGACCGAGCAGCTCGCCTGGGAGCCGATCGTGCTGTTCCTCGTGGTGTTCTTCTGGACGCCGCCGCACACCTGGGCGCTGGCCCTGCGCTACCGCGAGGACTACAAGCAGGTCGACGTCCCGATGCTGCCCGTCGTCCGCTCGGCCCACAACGTCGCCGTGCAGATCGTCGTCTACAGCTGGGTGATGGTCGCGACCAGCCTGGTCCTGTGGCCGGTCGCGGACACGGGCCTCGTCTACCCGATCGCGGCTGCGGTCCTCGGCGCGGTGTTCCTGCTCCAGGCCCACCAGCTCGAGCGACGGGCCAAGGGCACCGAGGACCTCTCGATCATCCGCCCCATGCACCTCTTCCACAGCAGCAACCTCTATCTGTCGCTGCTGTTCGTCGCGGTCGCGATCGACCCGCTCCTGCGCTGACCCGCAGACCCGCTGATCCAGCCGGTGCGTCAGGCGCCGCGGGAGGCGCGGGTCGAGATGACCAGCCAGGCGAGCGCGGCCGACGTGAGTGCCGCGCCGAGCATGTGCAGGAGCACGAGCGCGATCGGCAGGTCGAGGAAGTACTGGGTGTAGCCGATCGCGCCCTGCAGGACCTCGACGCCGAGCAGTGCGGTCGCGGCGGTGCGCAACGGCACGTTGCCCGCGCGCCGGGCGAGCACGAGCGTGAGCACGGTGAGGCCGACCAGCGCGTAGACCGCCCAGGCGTGGACGTGGGACATCGTGGCCGGGTCCAGGCCGGTCCGACGCGAGTCGAGGTCGCCGCTGTGGGGGCCCGAGCCGGTCACGACCGTGCCGAGGTAGAGCACGACCCAGCCGGCGGCGAAGGTGGCGGCCGCGGCCTGCTTGAGCCGCGGGGTCGCCCAGGCGCGGGGTCGGCCGGCGAGCAGGTCGACGAGGAGGACGCAGGCGCCGATGATCGCCATCGACACCAGCAGGTGGAACGCGACGATCCACGGGTTGAGGTCGGTGAGTACCGTGATGCCGCCGATGATCGCCTGGGCCGGGATGCCGAGCGCGATCACCGTGGCGAGGACGAACGGACGTCGGTCAGCGCCGTCACGGTCGCTGAGGACCGGCCGCAGTGCGGCCACCCAGCAACCGATCGCGATCGCGACCAGGACGAAGGTCAGGGTCCGGTTGCCGAACTCGATCGCGCCGTTGATGCCCAGCTCGTCGTGCGGGACGTAGGAATCGTCGGTGCAGCGCGGCCAGGTCGGGCAGCCGAGCCCGGAGCCGGTCAGCCGCACCGCCCCGCCGGTGATGACGATCGCGATGTTGGCGACCAGGTTGGCCCAGGCCAGCCGGACGAGGGTGCGCGTCGGCCGCTGCGTCTGCGTCACTCCCACCGGAACCACCGCCCCGCGGCCGCGCCGCCGCCGACGGCCCAGGCCGCCAGCGTGGCGAGCTCCCGCCAGGCGACGGAGCCGTCGAACGCGTCGCGCATCGCCTCGCCGAGGGCACCCGAGGGGAGCCAGGTCATGACGTCGCCGAGGCCGCCGTACGCCGCCGCCGGCAGGACGACCGCACCGCCCGCGAGCAGCAGCAGGTAGACCAGGTTCGCCGCAGCCAGGGTGGCCTCCGCGCGCAGGGTGCCCGCGAGCAGCATGCCGAGCCCGGCGAAGGCCGCGGTGCCGAGCAGCACGGCGAGGAGCAGGGCGACCGGCTGGACGTCGGGGGACCAGCCGAGCGCCAGCCCGGCCGCGCCGATGACGAGGAACTGGAGGACCTCGACCAGCAGCAGGGCGCCGATCTTGCCGCCGAGGAGGGCGCCGCGGGCCAGGGGAGCGGTGCCGAGCCGCTTGAGGACGCCGTACCGCCGCTCGAACCCGGTCGCGATGGCCAGCGAGGTGAACGCCGTCGACATGACGGCGAGCGCGAGCACACCGGGGGTGAGGACGTCGACCGAGGTGTGCTTCGAGCCGAGGTCGAGCGCGGCCGAGCCGCGGACGGCGCCGACGAGCACGATGAGGGGGATCACGACCGCGAGGAGCAGCTGCTCGCCGTTGCGGAGGAGGAGCCTGGCCTCCATCGCCGTCTGGGCGAGCACCTGGCGAGCGACCGGCGCGGCCCCCGGTGCCGGCGTGAACGTCCCGGCGCTCATGAGCCCGACACCTCCGTCTCGCGTGCGGTGAGCTCGAGGAAGACGTCCTCGAGGTTGCGCTGGCCCAGGGTGAGCGACTCCGGGAGCACGCCGTGGTGCTCGCACCAGCGCGAGACCACCGCGAGCGTCGAGCCGTCGGCCGGTCCGGACACCTGGAGGCTGTGCTCGTCGAGCACGATCAGCTCGGTCGTCGGGCCGAGGGCGTCGGCGAGCGACTGCGGCGCCCCGGGCGGGAACGGCTGGGTCACGACCAGCCGGATCGTGGCGACGGTGCCGCCCCGGGTCAGCTCGAGCGGGGAGCCGCTGGCGACGAGCGTGCCCTTGTCGAGGATGTGCACGTGGTCGGCGAGGCGCTCGGCCTCCTCCAGGTAGTGCGTCGTCAGCACGACGGTCACGCCGTCGGTGCGCAGCTCCTCGAGCAGCTCCCAGACGGTCCGGCGGACCTGCGGGTCCAGGCCCGCAGTCGGCTCGTCGACGAAGACCAGCTCGGGGCGGCCGACGAGAGCCATCGCCAGCCCGAGCCGCTGCTGCTGGCCGCCCGAGAGTCGCCGGTACGGCGTCCGCCCGCACTCGTGGAGGGCGAGCCGATCCATGAGCAGGCCGGTGTCGAGCGGGTGGGCGTGCAGCCGGGCGACGTGGGTGAGCATCTCGTCGGCCCGGACGCCGCTCCACGCGCCGCCGGCCTGGAGCATCACGCCGATCCGGGGCATCAGAGCCCGGCGGTCCGCCACCGGGTCGAGCCCGAGCACGCGCACCGAGCCGGCCTGCGGACGGCGGTAGCCCTCGCAGGTCTCGAGCGTGGTGGTCTTGCCCGCGCCGTTGGGTCCGAGGACGGCCGTGATCGTGTGGGCCGCGACCTCGAGGGAGAGGCCGTCGACGGCGGTCTTGTCGCCGTAGCGCATCACCAGGCCGTCGATGCGCACGGCGGGGGAAGGCTCGGGCACCGCCACAGTTTAGGGAGGCTGTCGCCGGTGCCGACCGCCGGTCCGGGCTTCAGCCGGCGGCGTCGGCCGCGAAGGACACCCGCCGGGAGTCGAGGCTGGTGAGCCCTTCTACGCTGTGCGGCGTGAACGCGTGGGTGGAAGGCGCCGTGCTGCTGGCGTGTGCTGCCGCGGCCCTGCTCTTCGTCGTCGACCTGGTCCGCGACCGCAACACCCTGGACTCCCACTTCGTCGCCCTCGCGGTCGTCGAGGTCGCGGTCCTCGTCCACGCGGTCTGGGCGGGGGTCGACCTGGCGGGTGCCGACATCGACGGCTCCGACCAGGCGAAGGTGATCAGCTATCTCGGCGCGATGGCGATCGGACCGGTGCTCGGTGCCTATTTCGGGCTCATCGAGCGGTCGCGGGCCGGCACCTTCAGCATGCTCCTGGCGGTCGCCACCGTCGCGGCGCTCGAGGCCCGCGTCATCGACATCTGGAGCACCCTTGTCTGAGGCCCGGTCGTCCGTGTCGCGCCCGTCCGCCGAGCTGGCGTCGGGCTGGGGCCGTGCGCTCGTGTTCGCGTACGGCGTCTTCGCGGTCGCGGCCACCGGGCGCTCCGTCCTCCAGATCGGTACCGACTTCGACCGGGCTCCGTTGGCGTACTCGCTCTCCCTCCTGGCCGCGGTGGTCTACCTGGTCGCCACCACCTCCCTGCTCCTCGGCGGCGTCACTGGCTGGCGGGTCGCGGGCATCGCGGTCGGGATCGAGCTGGTCGGGGTCTTGTCGGTGGGCGCGCTCAGCTATGTCGCCACGGACCTGTTCCCGGACCGCACGGTGTGGTCGCACTTCGGCCAGGGCTACGGGTTCGTCCCGCTCGTGCTGCCGTTCGCCGGGCTCGCCTGGCTCCGCCACACCCGCCCCTGACCAGGATCGCGGAGGCGTGACCGGGACCACTTAGGGTGGCCTTGCTTGAATGCGCGGAAGCATTAACGTCACACTTGTGTTGTGGAAAACATGGGCCACGACTCCGACCAGCCGACGCGCCAGCGCGTGGCGCGGTCGATCCTGGTCAACGGGCCCTCCACGGCAGCGGCGCTGGCTGAGCGTCTGGACCTGACGCCGGCCGCCGTACGACGCCATCTCGACCACCTGCTCGAGGAGCGGGCCGTCGAGGCGCGCGACCCTCGTCCGGTCGGCTCGCGGGGCCGCGGGCGTCCGGCGAAGGTGTTCGCGCTGACCGAGCACGGGCGCGACGGCTTCGACCAGCAGTACGACGACCTGGCCAACGAGGCGCTGCGCTTCCTGGCCGAGACGGTCGGCCCCGAGGCGGTGAAGGCGTTCGCCGAGCGGCGCGCGTCGTTCATCGAGGAGAAGTTCCCGCAGGTCGCCGCGCAGCACCCCGACGCCTCGCCGGCCGAGGTGCTCGCGATGGTCTTCTCGGACGAGGGCTACGCCGCCTCCGTCCGCCAGCTTCCTCGCCCCCTCAACGTGCTCGGCGGGGAGCAGCTGTGCCAGCAGCACTGCCCCGTGTCCCACGTCGCCCACGAGTTCCCGCAGCTGTGCGAGGCCGAGACCGAGGCGATCAGCCGCGTGCTCGGCACCCATGTCCAACGACTGGCGACCATCGCCCACGGCGACGGCGTCTGCACGACGTGCATCCCGGCCACACCCGCGATCGACAGAGAGAAGGAGCAGGTCACCTCATGACCTCCATCGAAGACCTCAACCCCGAGCTGAAGGGCATCGGTCGCTACGAGTTCGGCTGGTCCGACAAGAACGACGTCGGCGCCGACGCGAAGCGCGGCCTGAGCGAGGACGTGGTCCGCAACATCTCCTCGCTGAAGTCCGAACCGCAGTGGATGCTCGACCTGCGCCTGAAGGGCCTCAAGCTCTTCGGTCGCAAGCCCATGCCCACGTGGGGCTCGGACCTGAGCGCGATCGACTTCGACAACATCAAGTACTTCGTGCGCTCCTCGGAGAAGCAGGCCGCCACCTGGGACGACCTCCCCGAGGACATCAAGAACACCTACGACAAGCTCGGCATCCCCGAGGCGGAGAAGCAGCGCCTGGTCTCCGGTGTCGCGGCCCAGTACGAGTCCGAGGTCGTCTACCACTCGATCCGTGAGGACCTCGAGGCCCAGGGCGTCCTGTTCCTCGACACCGACACCGCGCTCAAGGAGCAGCCGGAGCTGTTCCAGGAGTACTTCGGCACCGTGATCCCGGTCGGCGACAACAAGTTCGCTGCGCTCAACACCGCCGTGTGGTCCGGTGGCTCGTTCATCTACGTGCCCAAGGGTGTCCACGTCGACATCCCGCTCCAGGCCTACTTCCGGATCAACACCGAGAACATGGGCCAGTTCGAGCGGACCCTGATCATCGTCGACGAGGACGCCTACGTGCACTACGTCGAGGGCTGCACCGCGCCGATCTACTCGTCGGACTCGCTGCACTCCGCGGTCGTCGAGATCATCGTCAAGAAGGGCGGCCGCTGCCGCTACACGACCATCCAGAACTGGTCGAACAACGTCTACAACCTCGTCACCAAGCGCGCGGTCTGCGAGGCCGGCGCGACGATGGAGTGGGTCGACGGCAACATCGGCTCCAAGGTGACGATGAAGTACCCCGCCGTCTACCTGATGGGCGAGCACGCCAAGGGCGAGACGCTCTCCATCGCGTTCGCGGGCGAGGGCCAGCACCAGGACGCCGGCGCCAAGATGGTGCACGCGGCGCCCAACACGTCCAGCTCGATCCTCAGCAAGTCGGTCGCGCGCGGCGGCGGGCGTACGTCGTACCGCGGCCTGATCCAGATCAACGAGGGCGCGCACGGCTCGAAGTCCAACGTGCTGTGCGACGCGCTCCTGGTCGACCAGATCAGCCGCTCCGACACCTACCCCTACGTCGACATCCGCGAGGACGACGTGTCCATGGGCCACGAGGCGAGCGTCTCGAAGGTCTCCGACGACCAGCTCTTCTACCTCATGTCACGCGGCATGGAGCAGGACGAGGCGATGGCGATGATCGTCCGCGGCTTCGTCGAGCCGATCGCCAAGGAGCTCCCGATGGAGTACGCCCTCGAGCTCAACCGGCTCATCGAGCTGCAGATGGAAGGAGCCGTCGGCTGATGTCGGCAGTTGCAGAGCGTCTCGGGGCTGCCCTCGAGATGGACAAGGTCGAGTCCCACCTCCACCCCGAGGGGTCCTTCGACGTCGCCGACCACGAGGTCCCGACCGGTCGTGAGGAGATCTGGCGGTTCACCCCGCTGAAGCGCCTCAAGGGTCTCCACCAGGAGGCCTCGCTCGCCGGGACGTCGTACGCCCCTGCGTTCGACGCGCCCGAGGGCGTCCGGATCGAGCAGGTCGAGGGCGACGCGCTCAAGGGCGTCAGCGGACTGGTCCCGTGGGACCGGATCTCCGCGCGTGCCTTCGCCGAGGCGAAGTCGACGCTCGCGGTGACCATCCCCGCCGAGACCGAGCTGGACCGCCCGGTGTTCGTCACCCTCAAGGGCACGGGCACCGACGAGGCCACTGCGACGCACGCGGTGATCCGGGCGGAGAAGTTCTCCCAGGCGGTCGTCGTCATCCGGTTCGAGGGCTCGATGATCCTGGCCGACAACGTCGAGGTCGTCGTCGAGGACGGGGCCAAGCTCACCGTCATCAGCATCGACGACTGGGCCGACGACGCCGTCCACGTCGGCCACCGGCACATCCGGGTCGGTCGCGACGCGGAGTTCAAGCACGTCGACATCACCATCGGCGGTGACGTGGTCCGCCACGACACCACCGCGGAGTACTCCGGCCCCGGCGGCTCGGTCGAGATGCTCGGCCTCTACTTCGCCGACGCCGGTCAGCACATCGAGCACCGTCTCTTCGTCGACCACACCGCCCCCAAGACCAAGAGCCACGTGGTCTACAAGGGCGCGCTCCAGGGCGAGAAGGCGCACACGGTCTGGATCGGCAACGTGCTCATCCGCAAGGTCGCCGAGGGCATCGAGACCTACGAGGAGAACCGCAACCTGGTCCTCACCGACGGGTGCCACGCCGACTCCGTCCCCAACCTCGAGATCGAGACGGGCGAGATCGCCGGTGCCGGGCACGCCTCGGCCACCGCGCGCTTCGACGACGAGCACCTCTTCTACCTGCGATCGCGCGGCATCTCCGAGAAGGAGGCGCAGCGCCTGGTCGTGCACGGCTTCTTCGACGACCTGATCCGCAAGATCGGGGTGCCCGAGCTCCAGGAGCAGCTCGCCGCCACGGTCGAGGCCGAGCTGGCCAAGAACGTCCTCAAGGAGCTCGTGTGACGTTCGAGAAGGCCTGCGCGCTGGCCGACGTACCGGACGACGAGGCGCTCGCCGTCACGATCGGCGAGTACGACGTCGCCATCGCCAAGGACGGCGACGAGTACTTCGCGCTCCAGGACCTCTGCTCCCACGCCGCGGTCTCGCTCTCCGAGGGCGAGGTCGCCAACGGCGCTGTCGAGTGCTGGCTGCACGGCTCCTGCTTCGAGCTGCGCACCGGCAAGCCCACCCACTTCCCGGCGACCGAAGCGGTCGCCACCTTCCCCGTCGAGGTCCGAGGCGATGACCTCTACGTCGACGTCACCACCACCGCGAACGGAGTCACCCCCACATGAGCACCCTGGAGATCAAGGACCTCAAGGTCCAGGTCAACACCGAGGACGGCCCCAAGGAGATCCTCAAGGGCGTCACGCTGACCATCAAGGACGGCGAGACCCACGCGATCATGGGTCCCAACGGCTCGGGCAAGTCGACCCTCGCGTACTCGATCGCCGGTCACCCGCGCTACGAGATCACCGGCGGCACGGTGACCCTCGACGGCGAGGACGTGCTGGAGATGTCGGTCGACGAGCGCGCCCGCGCCGGCCTGTTCCTCGCGATGCAGTACCCCGTCGAGGTCCCCGGCGTGTCGGTGTCGAACTTCCTGCGCACCGCCAAGACCGCGATCAGCGGTGAGGCGCCGAAGCTGCGCACCTGGGTCAAGGACGTCAACAGCGCCCTGGACCTGATGAACCTGGACTCCACGTTCTCGTCGCGTTCGGTCAACGAGGGCTTCTCCGGTGGGGAGAAGAAGCGCCACGAGATCGCCCAGCTCGACCTCCTCGACCCCAAGGTCGCGATCCTCGACGAGACCGACTCCGGCCTCGACATCGACGCGCTCAAGGTCGTCTCCGAGGGCGTCAACCGGTTCCGCGAGCGTGACAACAAGGGCGTCCTGCTCATCACGCACTACACGCGGATCCTGCGCTACATCAAGCCCGACTACGTCCACGTGTTCGTCGACGGCAAGGTGGCCGACGAGGGCGGCCCGGAGCTCGCCGACGAGCTGGAGGCCAACGGCTACGAGAAGTACCTCACGGCGGCGGTCTGACGATGAGCGTGCCCGCCCTCCCTGGCCTGCTGCCCGAGCTCGAGGTGGTCCGCAAGGACTTCCCGATCCTCGAGCGCACGCTCGCGGGCGGCGTACCGCTGGTCTACCTCGACAGCGCCAACACCTCGCAGAAGCCTCAGGTGGTGATCGACGCGATGGTCGACCACCTCGAGCGGCACAACGCCAACATCGCCCGCGCCATGCACCAGCTCGGCGCGGAGTCGACGGCGGCGTTCGAGGAGGCCCGCGACAAGGTGGCGGCGTTCCTCAACGCGCGGTCGCGCAACGAGGTCGTCTTCACGAAGAACGCCACCGAGGCGCTCAACCTGCTGGCTCGGACGATCGAGCTGGGCCCGGGCGACAACGTCGTGATCACGGAGATGGAGCACCACTCCAACATCGTGTCGTGGCAGCTCGCGTGCGAGCGCTCGGGCGCGGAGCTGCGCTGGTTCGGCCTGACCGATGACGGTCAGCTGGACCTGAGCAACGCCGACCGGCTGGTCGACGAGAACACCAAGGTGGTCGCGTTCACCTGGGTCTCCAACATGCTCGGCACGATCAACCCGGTCGCCGATCTGTGTGCCCGCGCGCGGGCGGCCGGCGCGGTCTCGGTGGTCGACGCGTCGCAGGCCGCGCCCCAGCTGGTCGTGGACGTCCAGGCCGTCGAGTGCGACTACCTGGTGTTCACGGGCCACAAGGTCTGCGGCCCGACCGGCATCGGCGTGCTCTGGGGCCGCGAGGAGCTGCTCAACGAGCTGCCGCCGTTCCACGGGGGTGGCGAGATGATCGAGACGGTCACCATGGCGCGCTCGACCTACGCCAAGGCGCCGCACCGGTTCGAGGCCGGCACCCCGCCGATCGTCGAGGCCGTCGGGCTCGGTGCCGCGGTCGAGTACCTCGGCCACCTCGGGCTCGACGTCGTGCACGCGCACGAGCAGGCGATCACGGCCTACGCGCTCGAGGGGTTGCAGACGGTCCCGGGCCTGACGGTGCTCGGTCCGCTCGACGCCACCGAACGCGGGGGAGCGATCTCCTTCGAGCTCGACGGCGTCCACCCGCACGACATCGCGCAGGTGCTCGACTCCCGCGGCGTCGCCGTACGCGCGGGTCACCACTGTGCGAAGCCGGCGCACGCCCGCTTCGGGGTGCAGAGCTCGACCCGGATGTCGTCGTACCTCTACACGACGCCGGGGGAGATCGACGCTCTCGTCGAGGCCCTGGAATACACCCGCTCGTACTTCAAGTTGGGCTGATCTGATGAGCCAAGACCTGGATGCCCTGTATCAGGAGATCATCCTCGACCACTACAAGAACCCCCACGGCAAGGGCCTGCGTGAGGAGTTCGAGGCCGAGGTCCACCACGTCAACCCCACCTGCGGCGACGAGGTCACCCTGCGGGTGCACCTCAGCGACGGGGTCGTGGACGACGTGTCGTACGACGCGCTCGGCTGCTCCATCTCGCAGGCCTCGGCCTCGGTGCTCTACGACCTCGTGGTCGGCAAGAACGTCGATGAGGCGATGGCGATCCACGAGGAGTTCCTGACCCTCATGCAGGGCAAGGGCAGCGTGGAGCCCGACGAGGAGACCCTGGAGGACGCGATCGCGTTCGCCGGTGTCGCGAAGTTCCCGGCGCGCGTGAAGTGCGCCCTGTTGTCGTGGATGGCGTGGAAAGACGCCACCGTTCAAGCTGGAGGAGACCGATGACCGAGAGCACCATCGACCACGGCGATCTGCCGGAGGTCCCTGAGGCTGCTGGTTCGACCGGCGCCGTCGGCACGACCACGACCGTCGACGACGTCACCGAGGCGATGAAGGACGTCGTCGACCCCGAGCTCGGCATCAACGTCGTCGACCTCGGCCTCGTCTACGGCGTCCACCTCGACGACTCGTCCAACGTGGTCCTCGACATGACGCTCACCTCGGCCGCGTGCCCGCTGACCGACGTGATCACCGACCAGACGGAGTCCGCGCTCGAGGGCCTCGTCAACGACGTCGCCATCAACTGGGTCTGGATGCCCCCGTGGGGCCCGGACAAGATCACCGACGACGGCCGCGAGCAGCTCCGCGCCCTCGGCTTCAACGTCTGACGGTTCGAGGCCTCAGCAGGGGCGACTCGCGCCCGCAACAGGGGCAACTCGCGCCCGCAACAGGGGCAACTCGCGCCGGCAACCCTGGCAACTCGCGCCGGCGACCGGGGCGATTCGTCGGTCAGACGGTGACGCCGTACTTCTCGTCGGTGTAGCGGCGCAGGTTCTTGAGGAACCAGCGGAACGTCAGGTTCATGACCGGCTTGCCGAGCGGGACGAAGAAGCGGGAGGGCCCGGCGACCTCGAGCGCGAGGGTCCAGGTGAGGCTGCAGCCGGTGGCGGTGCGCACGACGTCGTAGCGCTCTGCGAAGGCCTGGACGGTCTTCTCCGAGGACTCGTTGAAGCGGAACGCCATCCGCGTCGGCGGCTCCCAGAGCAGGAACTCCTCGTCGCCGACCAGGCCGCCGCGCATGTCGACGACCCGGCGGGTCCCGACCCCGCGGGGCTCCGGGGTCGTCCAGGTGACGTGGGTGATCACCTTCGCCCAGCGCGGCCACGACGTGGCGTCCGCGAGGACCTCGAAGAGCTGCTCGGGGGTGATGGCGAGCTCGACGGTGTTGGCGTAGCGGAAGCGGGCGGTGTCGACGAAGTCGACGTCGACCAGCCGGCAGGGGTGCATCTCGGTCACCGTCCCAGGCTAGAACACGTTCTAGACACGTAGGGTCGGTCTCGTGAACCGGATCGCCGTCGACAGCGCGCGCCTGCCGCGGTGGGTCGAGAACTTCGCCGCTCGGCACGGCGAGACGTCGCTCGCGGTGGCCGACGGAGCGCTCCGGGGCGAGGCCGCGGACGGGAGCTGGTTCCGGGCCCGACTGCCGTTCAGTGCGCCGTACGACGGCCCGCCCACCGTCCCGGACCTCCTGGCCGCGCTCGTGCTGCCGGCCGACTGGGGCGTTCTCCTGGTGCGGAAGGGTGGGTTCGCGGTCGCTCGGCTCGCCGGGGACGAGGTGGTCGCCTCCAAGGTCGGCCAGCGTCACGTCCAGGGTCGGACCAAGGCCGGCGGGCAGTCCCAGCAGAGGTTCGCCCGTCGCCGGGACAACCAGGCACGCGAGGCGTACGAGGCGGCCGCGGACCACGCTGCCCGGATCCTCGAGGGTCTCCGCGGTCCGGTGGTCGTCGGCGGAGACCGGGCGGCCGTCGACGCGGTCCTCACCGATGCCCGTCTGGCCCGTCTGGTCGTCGTCGAGCCGTGGCTCGCCGTCCCCGACCCGCGCAGAAATGTCCTCGACGCCGCCGCCCGCGAGGCGCGGGC